>NZ_JAATTW010000049.1:0-24584 GCF_013414205.1 Pseudoalteromonas sp. MIP2626 | reverse complement strand
ATAAAACGTGAACTCGGTTACGAGTGGTATTAAGCTTTGATCGGCAAAATCATTAAGAGCATAAAAGTGATCATTTACAAGTGATTTTAGTGATCAAAGCTTAATGAGAATAAGCGATCAAAGTTAATGCAATTGGGTGATCAAAGCTGGAGAGAATATGCATGGGCTGTAGTGCTAAATTAAAGTCCTGTTATTACCTTTGCTACATTAAGTCACTTAGGCTTGATTGGTTGGCTAATACTCTATTTTAACTTTGGTCATTTATATTTATATTTATGGCTGGGATCAAAAACGCCAGCGTTAAGCTGGCGTTTGTTATGCGAGGTTAAAGCTATTATGCTTTAGGTCCTGCATTTTTAATTTCGTCTGATACGTCATATTTAGTGAAGTTTTCAGTGAAATCGGCTGCAAGTTTAGCTGCATATTCATCATACTTAGCTTTGTCTTCCCAGGTATTAATTGGGTTAAGTAAGTTGCTGTCTACACCTGGAACGGCTACAGGTACGTCTAGGTTTAAAACATCAATGTGTTGAGTTTCTACGCCAACTAGTTTACCCGATACAATAGCATCTACTACAGCACGTGTAGTTGGAATATCAAAACGCTTACCAGTACCGTAAGGGCCGCCAGTCCAACCTGTGTTAACTAGGTATACTTTAGCGCCAAACTCACGTACACGCTTCATTAGAAGCTCAGCATAAACACCTGCTGGACGTGGGAAGAATGGTGCGCCAAAACAAGTTGAGAATGTTGACTCAATATCGCTTGTAGAACCAATCTCAGTAGAGCCTACTTTTGCAGTGTAGCCACTTAAGAAGTGAAATGCTGCCGCTTCTTCAGTCAATATTGATACTGGAGGAAGTACACCACTTACGTCACACGTTAAAAATACCACTGCTTTTGGCTCGCCTGCGCGGTTTTCTACTTTACGTTTTTCAACGTGCTCAAGAGGGTACGCAGCACGGCTATTTTGTGTAAGGCTAGTATCGTTAAAATCAGGTACACGATTTTCATCAAGCACTACGTTTTCTAAGATAGTACCAAAGCGGATCGCATCCCAAATAACAGGTTCATTTTTTTGTGATAGGTCGATACATTTAGCGTAACAGCCGCCTTCAATGTTAAACACACTACCAGGTGCCCAACCGTGTTCGTCATCGCCAATTAAAAAGCGAGTTGGATCTGCTGAAAGTGTTGTTTTACCTGTACCAGATAAGCCAAAGAATAAAGCGGTATCGCCTGCTTCACCTACGTTTGCAGAGCAGTGCATTGGTAATACACCTTTCGCTGGAAGTAGGAAGTTCTGTACAGAGAACATTGATTTTTTCATTTCACCGGCATAACGCATGCCAGCAAGTAACACTTTGCGTTGTGCAAAGTTAATGAGTACCGTACCGTCACTGTTTGTGCCATCGCGCTCAGGCTCACATACAAATGAAGGAACGTTCATTACTTGCCACTGAGGTACGTCAGATGAGTTGTAAGATTTAGGTTGAATAAACATATTTTTAGCAAAAATATGATGCCATGCAGTTTCTGTAGTAACAACAACAGGTAGATAGTGCTCTGGATCAGCGCCTACTTCAAGGTGAGAGATGAAGTGATCATTACTTTGTACATACGCTTCTACGCGTGCCCACAAAGCATCAAACTTATCTGCGTCGAATGGGCGATTTACGTTGCCCCATTGGATTTCGTTTTCAGTACTAGATTCTTGAACAATAAAGCGATCTTTTGGAGAACGACCGGTGCGATGACCAGTATTTGCTACAAAAGCACCATTGGCTGCTAAAGTACCCTCGCCACGACGGATCGCGTGTTCGACAAGTTCAGCTGCAGTTAGATCGACAAAACGAGTAGCGCTTGAAGTCATGTTTATACCTAAATTGTGTGAGATTGAACGGGATAGCCTGGGTCTTGTTAACCTTTAAGCTGCGATTATAGTAACAGATGAGCTAAGGATATTCGAGCTTATGAAGGTGTTAAAAACACATATATTGGGTAAAAAACATGAATAATTTCAATGACACCGGTATCATAAAAACGGCTATTTTTATGATACCGGTGTCATTTTAAAATTATAAAAAAAGCCGCATAGCATGTGACTTTTTTATAATTTAGATTTGATGCGTGATTAGTTAAAAATGTTTTTCACATCTTGCTCATCAAAAAGATAATCTTTTAGACAGTAATGGCAGCTAATTTTGATTTCGCCATGCTCAGCAACATCATCAAGTAGCGCTTGTTGGCCAATATTAACTAATGCAGTCATGGTTTTTTCGCGGGTACAACCACACTTAAATTGAATGATTTGTGGCTCAAACACACGCGGGTTATCTTCGTGGTACAAACGAGTTAGTACGGTGTTAGCATCAAGCTCTAATAGTTCTTCATCTTTAATGGTATGGCTAAGAGCTTCTAAGTGGGCAAAATCTTCAATAGATTTTTGTTTATCAACGGGTAAAACTTGTAAAAATAAACCACAAGCTTTGGCATTTCCCTCGGTTGTATCGGTTGCAAACCAAAGACGCGTTTTTAATTGCTCTGATTGCTCAAAGTAAGCCTCTATACATTCACTTAAGGTTTCATGCTCTAAAGGCACTATACCTTGATAGCGCTCCCCTTTAGTTGGCGTAATAGTAATAACCATATAGCCTTGGCCTATCAACTCTTTTACTGTGCTACCTGTTACTTCACTTTGTAAGCGAGCTATACCACGCATGTTTTGTTTATCGTCGCCATTAATTACCGCGTATTTAACCGGCCCATCACCTTGTAGTTGAACCGCTATTTCGCCTTCAAATTTTAAGGTGGCTGTTAATAAACAGGTCGCAACAAGCAGTTCACCCAATAATGCTTTAACTGCATCAGGGTAATTATGATTGGCGATCATTTCGTTGTAGGCATTCTCAATTTGTACGAGTTCGCCACGAACATCGAGATTGTCGAATAAATAACGGTGGAGTAAATCTTGTTGCATGAGCGACTATACCTAACTTAATTTCAATTTTAAAAGTTCGCGTCTTTGCTTCTTATCCGGTTTTTTATCCGGATGAGGTGCAAAAAGGCTGTTATTTTTGCGCGCGATAGAATTTTCTTCGCGTTTAGCAATACTAGCATCAGATTCTTGATACAAGGTCTGTGCAATGGGGGCGCTTTGGCGTTTTTCAAGTATTTTGAGCACAGTTACTATTTTTTCATCTACCCCTTGGGCTAATTTTATAGTTGCGCCTATTTCTACTATTTTACCTGCTTTGGTACGCTGGCCATTATAATGCACTTTTCCGCCTTGTACCATTTCACGAGCCGCAGCACGTGTTTTATAAAATCGTGCCGCCCATAACCATTTGTCTAATCTAATTTTTAGCTCATCTTTATGTTCTAAATTAGGGTTAGCGTTACTTTTTTTAGCCATAAAGCACCTTTAATAAGTGTTTGCCTAGATTTTAAAATTTACCATAAAAGCTATTTGCGATGAAGGATTACTACAACAGCTGTTTTTATGCAGCGGCTAAATTAAAATCAATCTGTTTACAAAGTTTAATATTAGCATGCTTGTTGAATGAAAAATGAAAAGGTACTATGCATAGCGATTAAGTAAAAACTAAAATAAGAATACTATTTATGGAACAGCAAGTTCAACAATTTAAACATTTTATAAGCCGTTTACCGCATGCCAAATTGAGTGCGGTTGTTACATTATTAGTTGTTGTTTATATTGCTTTTTTATCGTCTAAACTCGTTTGGCTTATGTGGCCAAATCCTATTGTGTCACCACTCACGCCAATCTACTACGGACAACATTCAACTGCAGCAAGTAACAATTATTCTCAACATATAATTGAGCAATTTATATTTGGTAAAATAATTGTTAAAAGCAAGAGCGATGATCACGCTGCAAAAGTTGTAAATGATGCCCCTGAAACGCGCTTAAGTATTAATCTTACTGGTATTGTTGCAGTAAGTAACGACGATAAAGCGGGGCTCGCTATTATAGAGTCACAAGGCAAGCAAGAAACCTACCTAGTAGATGAAGCAGTGCAAGGGACGCGAGCTAAACTAGCGCAGATATTACCCGACCGCGTTATTTTAACGGTAAACGGACGATTTGAAACATTAATGTTGGATGGTCTCGACTTTACAAAAACAGTATCTATGCCGGTTTTAGCTGCACGTGATGAAGCTGAAATGGGCCCACAATTAGGGCCTGCCCCAAGTGAGCAACAAATAGATGTAACTGCCGATCCAAACATTAAGCAGGCTTTAATCGAAACCCGTGAAGAGTTGCTCGAAGAGCCCGGTAAGTTATTTGACTATATTCGCGTGTCACAAGCGATGAGCGATGGGGAACTTATTGGTTATCGCTTGAGTCCAGGTAAAGAGCCTGAGCTATTTAAGCAGATGGGATTACAAAATAACGATTTAGCTGTTGCAATTAATGGCTATCAACTAACAGATTTAAAACAGGCCATGGCAGCCATTAATGAGCTGCGTAACAGTACAGATGCCACTATCACTATTGAACGTGATAACCAGCAAATAGACGTACAATTTAGTCTGCAATAACTTAGCATTGGAGTTTTAATATAATGGTTCAGGCGCTACACCTCACAAAAATTAAAAAAGGGTTAGCTAAGTACGCAGCACTTTTTCTAGCAGCAAGCATTTCGTTTTCTGTTGCTGCTGTTGAATACGCTGCTAACTTTAAAGGCACTGATATTAATGAGTTTATTAATATTGTTGGTAAAAATCTTAATAAAACAATAATTATTGACCCTAACGTACGTGGCAAAGTAAATGTGCGTAGTTATGAGTTAATGGGCGAAGCGCTTTATTATCAATTCTTTTTAAATGTATTAGAAGTTTATGGCTATTCAGCCATTGAAATGGACAATAATATAATAAAAATTGAAAAAAGCTCGGATGCTAAAAAGTCAAACGTACCGCTAATTACTGATGGCAGTGAAGCCAGTGGCGATATGATGATTACCCGAGTTGTACGGGTTAAAAACGTAAGTGTGCAAGAGCTAGGTCCTTTGGTTCGTCAATTTAGCGACCAAAAAGATGGAGGCCATGTTGCCAACTTTAATGCCGCAAACGTAATGATGCTTACCGGGCATGCTGCATCGGTAAACCGCTTAGTTGAAATAATACGCTCGGTTGATCAAGCGGGCGATAAGCGTGTTGATATTGTAAAGCTTAAATTTGCTACCGCAGATGATGTGGTATCTGTAGTTGATAATATTTATAAAGACAGCGGAAAAGGCAGTATTCCAGAGTTTTTAATACCTAAAGTGGTTGCCGATGGCCGTACTAACAGCGTTATTGTTAGTGGCGAAGGCCAAGCACGCACCCGTGCTATTGAGCTTATTAAGCGCTTAGACGGTGAGCTTGAAAGCCAAGGGAACACTAAAGTATTTTATCTAAATTACGCAAAAGCAGAAGATTTAGTTAAAGTATTGCAAGGTGTTAGTAAGTCGCTAACAGATGACACTCAAGGCGGCAGCGCAACCAAAACACGTACTCGCAGTAACAACGACACCAGCATAGAAGCCCACCCCGATTCAAACTCATTAATTATTACAGCACAACCCGATACTATGCGCTCGCTTGAGTCAGTTATAGAGCGTTTAGATATTCGCCGTGCGCAAGTATTGGTTGAAGCAATTATAATTGAGGTAATGGAAGGCGACGGGATTAACTTTGGTTTGCAGTGGATTTCTGAGCAAGGCGGTATGCTGCAGTTTAATAATGGCACAACTGTACCGGTTGGTGCGTTAGCTGTAGCGGCTGAGCAAGCACGTGATACTACCGTCTCTAAAAATATAATTGGCACCGAAACCGGCACTGTTACTCAGGTTGATGAAACCACTCAGGGTAACTACGGCCCATTAGCATCATTACTCGGTGGCATTAATGGTTTAGCCATGGGGGTGATAAAAAATGACTGGGGCGCAATTGTTCAAGCCGTTTCGACCGATAGTAATTCAAATATTT
The DNA here is from genome assembly GCF_013414205.1 of Pseudoalteromonas sp. MIP2626. NCBI lineage: Bacteria > Pseudomonadati > Pseudomonadota > Gammaproteobacteria > Alteromonadales > Pseudoalteromonadaceae > Pseudoalteromonas > Pseudoalteromonas sp. MIP2626. The sequence continues at coordinate 18,587 of NZ_JAATTW010000049.1, read as the reverse complement.
TGGCGACTCCCTCTATTACTACTATGGATAATGAAGAAGCGTCTATTTTAGTGGGTCAAGAAGTGCCCATAATTACTGGCTCGCAAACGGGTAGCAATAACGCCAACCCATTTCAAACCGTTGAACGCCAAGAAGTGGGTATAAAGCTTAAAGTAACCCCGCAAATTAACGACGGCTCTGCTGTGCAGTTAACCATTGAACAAGAAGTGTCGAGTGTAAGTGGTGCTACTGCTGTTGATATTTCAGTTAATAAGCGTTCAATTAAAACCACGGTAATGGCCGATGATGGTGGTATGGTGGTGCTTGGCGGCTTAATAGATGAAGACGTACAAGAAAGTGTGTCTAAGGTGCCACTACTAGGCGACATTCCTATTTTAGGTCACTTATTTAAATCAACTAATACCACACGACGTAAGCGTAACCTGATTGTATTTATTCGCCCGACTATTATTCGCGACGGAATTAGCATGAATAAGTTGAGCTTTAATAAATATAACTTTATTCGTGGCGAGCAATTTAAGCAGCGCGAAGATGGTATAGAGTTAATGCCAAGAACCGACACGCCTATTTTACCCGAGTGGAATGATGAGCTAATACTGCCACCTACGTATGAAGAGCATTTACGCAAACAAAATGCACAAGAGCGTAAAGATGACTAAGGCGATTGCAGAGATAAATCAAGATGTGGTTCATCCTAATGTGCATCATCCGGACGAGCTATTAACCAGTGACGACTTAGTTGAGCTGCCCGCTAAACGTTTGCCTTTTTCATACGCACGGCGAGCCGGAGTGTTGCTGAGTAAAAATAAAGAGCAGCGCATAGTGTATTACCGTGGCGAACTTGATATTGACGTACTGTTAGAAGTACGCCGTATTGCAGGACATGGTTTTACGCTTGAGCAGATTGATGATGACAAGTTTGAGCTACTGCTAGAGGCTTCGTATCAGCGAGATAGTTCTGAAACGCAACAAATGATGGAAGACATTGGCAACGAAGTTGACTTGTTTTCATTAGTAGACGAACTGCCACAAACCGAAGATTTACTGGCAGGCGATGATGATGCGCCAATTATTAAGCTTATAAATGCGATGCTCAGTGAAGCAATTAAAGAGGGTGCGTCTGATATTCATATTGAAACCTTTGAGCAAGAACTGGTTATTCGCTTTAGGGTTGATGGTGTATTAAAAGAGGTACTTAAACCTAATCGTAAATTAGCATCCTTGCTGGTATCGCGAATTAAGGTAATGGCTAAGCTCGATATTGCCGAAAAACGTATACCACAAGATGGCCGTATTAGTTTGCGTATTGCAGGGCGTGCAGTTGATGTACGGGTATCAACCATGCCATCGAGTTTTGGTGAGCGTGTTGTGCTGCGTTTACTGGATAAAAATAACGCGCACTTAAATCTTGAAGATTTAGGTATGACCGCACAAAACCGTGAATTGTTTGCAAATTTAATTAGTAAACCTCATGGCATTATTTTAGTAACCGGGCCTACAGGCTCTGGTAAAAGTACCACCTTGTACGCAGGTATGAGTCAAATAAACTCTCGCGATCGTAATATTTTAACGGTTGAAGACCCCATTGAATACGAAATACCGGGCATTGGCCAAACGCAAGTAAATACTAAAGTAGGTATGACCTTTGCGCGTGGCTTACGGGCTATTTTACGTCAAGATCCCGATGTAGTGATGGTTGGTGAAATACGCGACCTAGAAACCGCTCAAATTGGTGTGCAAGCATCATTAACCGGTCACTTGGTAATGTCTACGTTGCATACAAATACTGCTTCTGGCGCTATTACTCGTATGGAAGATATGGGAGTGGAGCCATTTTTACTGTCATCGTCGTTACTCGGTGTGTTATCGCAGCGACTAGTACGCACACTGTGTAAAAGCTGTAAAAAAGAACATGTAGCCGATGAGCGCGAGTGCCAGTTATTAGGCGTACCGTTTGAAAGCAAACCAACTATACACCGTGCAGTAGGGTGTGAGGCATGTAACTTTAATGGTTATAAAGGCCGTACTGGTATTCATGAGTTATTAGTGGTGGACGAAACCATTCGTGAAATGATCCACAATGGTAAGGGCGAGCAAAGCGTTGAAAAATACATTCGCAAGCTCAGTCCAAGTATTCGTCAAGATGGCTGTAGCCGTGTACTTGCAGGTAAAACAACACTCGAAGAAGTATTGCGTGTTACCCGTGAGGAAGGCTAATAATGGCAGCATTTGAATACCGTGCCTTAGATGGCCGAGGCAAAGAAAAAAAAGGCATTTTAGAAGCGGATACAGCAAAACAAATTCGCCAAATATTACGCGATCAAAAATTAACGCCGCTCGAAGTTGTACCCGCGGCGCAAAGTGATAAACAGGTTAAAGGCCAAAAAACGTCATTACTTGGCGGTTTGTTTAAACCTACTATATCAACCTCAGATTTGGCGCTTATAACTCGCCAGTTAGCAACACTCATTCAATCGGCTCTGCCAGTTGAGGGTGCGGTAATGGCTGTGGCTGAGCAATGTGAAAAACCACGTTTAAAACGCATGCTGATGTCGGTTCGCTCAAAAGTAGTGGAAGGGTATACCCTTGCCGACGGTATGAGTGAGTTTCCGCATGTGTTTGACGATTTATACCGCGCTATGGTTGCCGCAGGCGAAAAGTCAGGGCATTTAGACCAAGTACTAAACCGGCTTGCCGATTACACCGAACAGCGCCAATATATGCGCAGTCAAATAACGCAAGCTATGGTGTACCCCATTATTTTAGTGGTGTTTGCTATTGCAATTGTGTCGGTTTTATTAGGTACTGTAGTACCTAAAATACTTAAAACGTTTGAGAAAACCAAGCAAGTACTCCCTTGGACCACTGAGTGGGTAATGGCGGGAAGTCATTTTGTACAAAATTATTGGTTTATTAGTTTAATTGTAATAACGGGCCTAGCGATAGGGATTAAGCATGCTTTAAAACAGCCTAAAATTCGTTTTTGGTGGGATGATAAAATATTGCATATGCCCGGTATTGGTAAAGTAGCTAGAGGTATTAATACCGCCCGCTTTGCCCGAACTTTAAGTATTTTATCATCAAGCTCGGTACCGCTACTTGAAGGTATGCGTATTGCGGGTGGAGTGCTGATCAACGAAAAAATTAAAAAAGCAGTTGCCGATGCAGCGGATAGAGTAAGCGAAGGGGCAAGTTTAAGAGCGGCCTTACAGCAAACTAAATTGTTTCCGCCAATGATGCTACATATGATAGCCAGCGGTGAAAAATCTGGCGAGCTGGAGCAAATGTTAGAACGCGCTGCTAATAACCAAGATCGCGAATTTGAAAGTATGGTTAATGTATCGCTAAAACTATTAGAACCCGCAATGATCGCTTTAATGGCGGTTATTGTATTATTTATAGTAATGGCAATTTTACAGCCAATTATGGCAATGAATAAAGCTGTAGGGCTTTAACTTAAAAGTAAATTAATGGTTTAATAAACCATTGTTTAGTGTTTTTAGAATAATGAGGTAATTACGTGAATAAACAATCAGGTTTTTCTTTGCTAGAAGTGATGGTCGTACTGGTTATAATTGGCATGATCATGTCAATTGTGGCACCTAATATTATGGGTCAACAAGAAGAGGCCGCTATCGATAAAGCACACTTAGATATTCAGCAGCTTGAAGATGCAATGAGCCTTTATAAGCTTAAAAATAAAAGCTACCCAAGTACCGAGCAAGGCCTAGAAGCATTGGTTAATAAAACCAGCATAGAGCCAATACCAAAACGTTTTCCAGATGGTGGCTTTATTAGTAAATTACCAGAGGATCCGTGGGGCAATACTTATCAGTTAATTAGCCCAGGAGAAATTGGTAAATTTGATATTTTTTCTTTAGGTCCAGATGGCCAAGCAGGCACCGATGACGACATTGGTAACTGGGATGAAGAAAAACAGTAATGGCCATCAATCGCGCAGTGTATTTATATACTAATACCCAGGGCTTACTATGCAAGTAAGCTCTGGGAGATTGCGTGCAAAAAGCCGCGGCTTTAGTTTAATCGAAATTTTAGTGGTATTAGTGATCATCGCTTTTGCCACAAAAATGGTGGTATATAGCTTAGAAGGCGGCGCTGAGGATGAGTTAGATACTCAAGCGCTTAGGCTGCATACCACCATTAATATGGCATCAGAATTTGCTATTTTAAACCAAGTTGAATTGGGTTTTCATATAGACAACAACGTATTTGAGTTTTTAGTTTTTGATGGTGAAAAGTGGGTAAGCTTTGTCAGAGAAGCATTATTTGAGCCGGTTGAATTTGATCCACGCTTTAAACTAGCGCTTAACCTAGACGACTTAGCTTGGGCGCAAGATAACTTACTCGAGCAAGCAAATTGGCGTGAGCTAATGAGCGGCGACGAAGACAGCTTATTGGAGCTTAAAAAGTTTAAAATTCCGCAAGTGCTAATACTATCTTCGGGCGAAGTAAGTGCATTTCAATTAACACTCGAATTAAAAGAGCAAAGCGAGCCGGTTTACTTTATTGAAGGCGAGTTTACTGCGCCAGTGAATTTACGCCGAGAGCCCGAATAATGCGCCAGTATAATAAAGGTTTTACTTTACTTGAAGTGCTAGTGGCATTGAGTATTTGTGCTATGGCAGGTATTGCAGCAATGCAAGCAACCAGTGAACACATTCATCATCTATCTAGCATAGAAGAGCAAACTTACGCCTCATGGGTTGCCGAAAACATTATGGTAGAGCAGCGTACCAAAGGCGAACAATGGGAAGGGAAAGACGGCGTGCGCGGTAGTGAAGTTATGGCGGGTGTTGAATGGTTTTGGCGCCAAGATATAGGTAAAACCGCAGATAAAGACTTTGTAAAATTAACCATTAATATATTTAGTGATGAAAAATACGAACACTCAATATATGAGCTGGCAACTTATTTAAATAAAGGCAAAAAATAAGTGAAGCAACGCGGATTTACCTTACTTGAAGTGATGGTAGCCTTGGGGATTTTAGGCTTTGTTATTATGGCCACGCACCAAATACTAGATACCACTACCCGCGCCAAAGAGGCTTCGGATGATAAAATAGCCGAGCTAAATGGTTTGCAAACCACCTTTAGGTTAATGGATCAAGATTTTAGTCAAATGACCAAACGTGCTGTACGCAATGAAGCAGGCGATGTGAAAGAGCAGTATTTGCTAGCCGGACGCTATGTTTTAGATAGCCAATATGATGGCATTGGCTTTGTGCGCGACGGCTGGATAAATCCAATTAATTTATTACCACGCTCAGAATTACAAGCTGTGGGTTATCGCGTAATAAACGACAACTTGGAGCGAGTGTACCGGGTATATGTTGATCAGCTTGACAATATGGATCCGCGTGTACAGGTTGTTTTAAAAAACATTGAAGAGCTAAAGTTTGAATTTTTAGACGATAAAAACGAATGGCAAGCTAAGTGGCAAATTAAAGCACTTCCTAAAGCGGTTGCTGTTACGCTGCAACAAATAGAGGCAGAGCCAATTAGGCGAGTATTTTTAGTGCCAGGACAAGGTAAAGAAATTCTACCATCGAGCCCATCAACTGATGATGCACTGGCCGATGAAGGTAACCCGCAAGAAGGTGGGCAGTAATGGGGCTGCGTTCTTCTCGTGGAGCCGCACTTGTTATTGTGCTGTTTATTGTTGCATTAGCGGCCATTTTAGCCGTAGAAATGAGTGCTAACTTAATGGTGCAAGTGCAAAAAAGTACTAACTTACAGGGTCATCAACAAGCTAAGTGGTATGCCTATGGTGCAGAAGAGCTTGCCATAAAAGCGCTGATTAAAAGCAAAAGAGACGATCCTGACAAAACCACGTTAGATCAAATATGGGCGCAGCAAGGCGATATACCTTACCCAGTTGATAACGGCACACTAAGCGGAAAAATAACGGATTTACAAGCATGTTTAAACTTAAATGCTATAGCCGTAGAACCAGATTTAAATAGTGCTAGCAAAACCAATCCAGCGCACAAGGCCTTGTTCGCATTACTTGAAAATATTGAAGATTTACCGGCACAAGAGTCAGAGGAAACCATGGCTGACAGTGTGTTTGATTGGCTAGACGAAAACAGCATTACATACCGTTCAGGAGCAGAAGAAGGGGAATACTTGTCGCGTCAATTTCCGTACATGACCGCAAATAGCTTATTTGCATCAACCTCAGAGCTGCGTTTGGTTAAAGGTTTTAACCCATTAGTAATGGAAAAAGTGCTGCCTTATGTTTGTGTAATACCTGGTAGCACTTTATTGTCTATTAATGTGAATACCTTAGCAGCAGAGCAAGCACTCATTTTAAGTACCCTTATAGATGAGCTAAGTGTATCGGGTGCTGAAGCTGTGATTGCTGCTCGCCCAGATGCAGGCTTTGAAAGTAAAGCTGCCTTTTTTGAACAAGTTCAGCAGCAAGGCGGGCAAAACGTCAAAGCGGTAGAAAAATTGTTTAGTATTAATAGCGAATATTTTAAATTACAAACGCAGGCAAACTTTGTTGATCTGCGTTTTTCGATGACCACATTACTGCACGCCAAAGATGGCGACGTAACGATACTGGCGCGAAAATTTGGAGGCGTACAGTGACAGAAATACTGTTGATCCGCACGGGTCAAACCGAACAAGAGTTACTTAATTGGTTAATATACTCACCACAAGAACAACAAATAATAGCCAGTGGTGAGCTAGTTAATGCCAGTTATTTAAACGAACTGAGCGAAAAATCGCTAGGGCGCGAAGTCGTTGTATTATTGCCTTGTGACCAAGTGCAATTAAAAACGGTAATGCTACCGACTAAATGGAATCGTAAGTTAGAGCAAGCTTTGCCTTATATGCTCGAAGAAGATATAGCGTGCGATATAGATGAGCTATTTATTGCTGTAGGTGAGCCAGTGATGATTGGCGAGCAGCATGCTGTTCGTGTTGCTATGACCGACCGCGAATGGTTTGAGGCGTGGCTAGCGCTATTTGCAGAGCATAATTTATCGGTATATAAAATATTACCCGATGCTTTGTTATTACCCCCAGCAGATGAGGACACAGTAACGGCAATAGCACTTAATAATCAGTGGTTATTTAAACAAGGCCCATGGCGTATAAGTGCAGTAGAGACGAGCTGGTTAAATGGTTACTTAACAGCAATGGGTAATCCAGATGTAAAGCATTTTAGTCCGGCGACTCAGTTTCCTGAAACGGTAAACTTACAGGCTCAAACCAGTGATTACGACCTACCGCTGGCCTTATTTGCTAAGCAATTAGAGCATACTAAGTTTAATCTTCGCCAAGGTATGTATCAGCTTAAAAAGAAAAGCACCTTATGGTGGGGGTACTGGAAAAGTGCTGCCATTATTACCAGCGTTGCCTTAGTAGCGAGTATTACGATTAAAGCTATAGAGTTGCATCAGCTAAATACCCAGTTAGAACTTGCTAAAGCACAGGTAATTGAGCGCTACCAAAAGGCATTTCCGGGAACTAAGGTTCGCCCACACCTTATTAAAAACCAAATTAAAGGTGCACTGGCAAAAATACAAGATACCAGCGACGCTGGATTTTTAGAGTTAACCACAGAATTAGTGGGGGTGTTTTCGCAGGTAAGTAATTTTACCCCTGAAACACTGCGTTATGACAAAAAACGTAATGAATTACGTATGAGAGCACGCGCAAAAGACTTTCAAACCTTTGGTAAAGTTAAAGCCATACTTGAACAGCAAGGGTTAACGGTTGATCAAGGCTCGTTAAGTAACGATGGTGACTTTGTAGTTGGCGAAATTAAACTGCGAGGTGCAGTATGAAACAGCAGTTAATTAAATATTGGCGCTCACTAAAAGAGCAAGAGCAGCAGTTAATAATCGTTGCGAGTGGTATTTTTATTGTGTTTATTTTAGTGATGGGCATTTTTAGACCCTTAAATAATGCAATAGCAAGTGCCGAGCAATCGCAATTAAAACAGCAAGAGCTACTAGTGTGGGTTGATGAAAGTATTGTAAAGCTCAAGGCCGCTGGTAATACACAAGTGGTTAATAGTCAAAACATTAGCCAAATAGTTAACGCCACCCGCGGACGCTATAAAATAAATATTAGTAAAATGCAGCCAAGTAATAACTCGCTACGTTTAACGCTCGACTCAGTAGAGTTTAATCAATTAATACTGTGGCTTGATGAACTGGTCAATCAACATGGTCTACGGGTCGAAAATTTAGATTTGAGCCGTGACGATAAGTCGGGCTATGTACGTGTTAGCCGTTTGCTATTAGAGAAGTAATGAATGAAAAAAATAATAACCTTATCCATTGTATTTTTACTTAGTTTTATTGTGTTTTGTATTATTAAGTTACCTGTAGCGGTGGCCATTGACCTAGCAAAACCTTATTTTCCTAAGCAACTTGAAGTAGGGCAAAGTGTTGGCACTATTTGGCAAGGGCAAATGATGCAAGTGCGCTACCAAGGTGAGCAATTAAATAATGTGCGTTGGGATGTTGCCGGGTGGGCATTATTTACCGGTAAGTTAAATGCCAATGTAAAATTTGGTGACTCACGTGAGCGCAGTGATATATCGGGTTATGCAGATGTGAGCTTTGGTTTATTTAATAAGCAAGTGAAAGTAACCAATGGATTAGTGCGCTCAACAGTTGAAAGAGCGATGCAACGCATACAACTTCCGTTACCTGTAACCGCTAAAGGTCGTGTGATCTTGGAATTGGCAGAGTATACATCGGGCGCACCTTATTGTGAGTCACTGCAAGGCGAGATAGCGAGCCCTAATATTGACGTACAAGGTTTGAACGGTTGGTTTAATATAGGCCCGCTTGGTGGTAACCTAAGCTGTAAATCGGGCGACATAGCCATACTTATCGACCCAGATAACACCTTAGGGCTTGAAGCTGATGCAACCCTAAAAGCTAATTTTGACTTTAAAGTATCAGGCTATGTAAAGCCCGATGCCACGTTGCCAAAAGATGTACATGATGCGGTTAAGTTTTTAGGTCGTCCAGATAATCAAGGCCGTTACCCGCTCAACTTTTAATGTTTAATATAAAGAGTTTTAATGCAATTACCCCAATTTACTGAGCAGCACGCTAAGCAGCTCAGCACATTTTTAGACACCCAGTCTCAAGCGATGACGCTAACGCAAAGCCAAGGTTATTTATTTGGCGTAATTTGCTCTCCTGAGCCTCTAGACGTACATGAGTGGATGGCAGCAATTTTGCCTAATACAGCTAATAATGTAGATGAAGAAATGCTATTTTTATTTATGGCGCTATACCATCAAATTAGCGAGCAAGTATTTGAAGTAGGCTATAAATTACCAGCACAATATAATTACGAATTTTGCAGTAATTGGAGCGCAGGTTTTGTAACGGCAACAACGTCATATACTCAAAAGTTATTAAGTTCAACCGCGTTAGAGGCAGAATATAAACAAGCCCTCGAAAGCGCTCAAGCCACATTAAGCTTTTTTGCACTTGATGGGCAAACCATTAGCCAAATAGCGTTACAAAACAGTATTGATGAGCAGTTACTTTGCCAGCAGCAATATGAGCTAATGGGCGACTTTGCGCTAGGCTTTGCAGAGCTAGTGGAAATAGTCGCACTTAATAGTGGCTTGTATACAGATGAAGGATGGGAAGAGTAGTTTAGGCGCAGTAATGAGTTGAGCTTAAAATATAGCCGTGAAATAAATTTAAGCGCCTAGCTCTAATATAATATCAGTGCAGCCTTGCTTGCACTTAATCAGCCCTTTGCCCGGCTCGCTGGTGGCTAAGTCGAGTGTTAAAACCCCATTACATTGTTCGCACTTTAGCGTTTTACCTTGCGTGAGTTTTTTAAGCATATTACGTTGCTGGTGAAATGAGTCGCTGGCCTTTTTATTTAATCCAGAAAAGTCCATTATTTACCTCGCATGTGTTCTAGTGAGCCGGATACTATTTTACATACAGTATTTAAGCGCTCATCATAAAAATATAGGTTTAAGTCGCGCTCACGGCAGTAGCGTAAGTGAAATAATCTTATTGAGTCATCGGTAGTAAATGTTTTTTCGGTGTACTCACGCTCAGATTCAGACAGTGTTAACTGCGCACTAATTTCGTTTTTAGCCATACTGGCAGTAGGGCTGCGATTCACTTTGCTCGCATCACTTAAAAAGTCAATACCATCGTTAAATAACCGCTCACGAGGTTCTTTCACCAAAGGGTGATCGACTGTGAAAAAGGCGAGGACTACTATTACCAAAATAATAAATTTTTTCATAGTTGGGTAAACTTTGATCCAAATAACATAAAATGATGCTGCAGTGTAATAAAATGCATTTGAAAAGCAAGTAACTAAAGTGAATAAATTATTAGCGATCTATGCCAGTAATTTTAGTCAATATTGTTATAATAGCTAACAGCAGTTAGATATTTCTGAAATATCTGAAAGTATTCAAGTCTAGTTATAAATATTATACGTAATAAGTACGTTATTACACTATAAGGTAAACCTTGAATATAGCTGAATTTTTATTTCCAAGCGGTGTTGAGGAACTTCGATGGACAAACAAATTAAAGTAAAAAATATACCAGTTGAAGTAAAGATTCAAAAGCCGGATCTTAGCGGGCAACAGGATCGGTTTAATCCACGTAATCGTATTTACGTGCGTGCTGTTAATGGCTTGCACCAACTTCTTAGGCAGCGAATTGGCTTTTTAGGTCTGTTGGCATTTATGCTGCTACCTTGGATAAATTTTAATGGTGAGCAAGCCGTTTTATTTGATTTAATAGGTCAAAAATACAACATTTTTGGTTTAACCCTGTGGCCGCAAGACTTTACCATACTCGCCTTTATTTTTATGTTGGCCGCGTTTGCTTTGTTTTTGGTCACTACATTTTATGGACGAGTGTGGTGTGGTTATACCTGCCCACAAACGGTGTGGACTTTTACCTTTATTTGGTTTGAAGAAAAGTTTGAAGGTACGGCAAACCAACGTAAAAAGCTCGACCAACGAGCAATGGACTTTGATAAGTTTTGGCGCAAAACCGCTAAGCACACCAGTTGGATTTTGTTTTCTTTATATACAGCAATTACATTTGTTGGTTACTTTACCCCTATTCGTGAGCTACTCCCTAACTTTGTTACCTTTAATGCCGGTAGCTATGCTTTAATGAGCATTATCTTTTTTGCTGCTTGTACATACGGTAATGCTGGGTGGATGCGCGAAATTATGTGTTTACATATTTGCCCATACTCACGTTTTCAGTCAGCCATGTTTGATAAAGATACCTATACAGTATCGTATGATGAAAAACGCGGTGAAAGCCGTGGCCCACGCTCGCGCAAAGTGGCACATGAAGATTTAGAAATAGGCGACTGTATTGACTGTAATTTATGCGTGCAAGTGTGCCCAACCGGTATAGACATACGTAATGGCTTACAAGCAGAGTGCATTAACTGTGGCGCTTGTATTGATGCATGTGATGGGGTGATGGATAAAATGAATTATCCACGCGGACTTATTTCTTATACCACTGAGCGAAACTTAGAAACGCCAGAGAATAAAACCAACCCACTGCGGGCAAAAATTATTGGTTATATAGTGATCCTGGTTATTTTAACCAGTGCCTTGGTTGCCAATATTGCGCTGCGTAAAACGATGGAATTTGATATTATTCGCGATCGTAATCAGTTATATAGGGTTGATTTTGAAGGGTTGGTAGAAAACACCTACACCTTAAAAGTGATCAACAAAGCGCAGTATGAGCAAACCTTTACAATTAAAGTGCAAGGGCTCGATAACTTTAAGTACATAGGTAAACAAACGTTTAGGGTTAACGCAGGGCAATCGCACAATGTGCCTTTATCACTGGTTATGGATCCGTATGACTTAAAAGCGCCAATGACAGAATTTAACTTTGTGCTATCGCCGGTAGGCGAGCCCGACAATCAAATATCACAGTCGAGTAACTTTTTTAAAGCGCGGTAAAGTTTAACAAAAAGCGGGGTGTTCCCCGCTTTTATTTTATATAAGAAGTGTATGAGTAAATTTAGCTTTATTGATTTAACACCAGATCTAATTCTTGATGCCATAGAAAGCGTTGGTATTTATGTTGAGTCTGGTTTATTGGCATTAAATAGTTACGAAAATAGGGTGTATCAATTTGTAGCTGAAGGCGGAAAACGCTACGTTGTTAAATTTTATCGTCCAGAGCGTTGGAGCGAGGAGCAAATACAAGAAGAGCATGACTTTGCCTTTGAGCTAGCAGAGGCCGAAGTACCGGTTGTTGCACCAATGGAATATAACGGGCAAAGCTTATTTGAACACCAAGGCTATTTATTTACTTTATTTCCAAGTGTTGGCGGGCGTTTATTTGAAGTCGACAATTTAGATCAACTTGATGTACTAGGGCGCTTAATTGGCAGAATGCACCAAGTGGCTAAAACAAAACCATTTACACAAAGGCCCACCCTAACCTGCGAAGAGTACTTACATACAGCAAAAGTTCATCTGCAAAAAAGTAACTTAGTACCTATGGGATTAGAAACCGCTTTTTATACCATTTTAGATTTGGTTATTAAGCAGGCACAAGCACAGTATACCAATGTAAAAACGATACGTTTACATGGGGATTGCCATGCTGGCAATATATTATGGGCAGGCGATGCGTTAATGTTTGTTGATTTAGATGATAGTCGCCAGGGGCCACCCATTCAGGATTTATGGATGATGCTAAGTGGCGATCGACAAACGCAGCTGTTACAGTTAGATACCTTAGTAACCGCCTATGAAGAATTTTGTGATTTTGATCACTCGCAGCTTAAGTTGATCGAACCACTTCGGGCTATGCGTATCATCCATTACATGGGGTGGGTTGCAAAACGATGGAGCGATCCGGCTTTTGTGCGGAACTTTTCATGGTTTGCCGATGACAAATACTGGGAGCAACAAATTTTAGCACTTAAAGAGCAGCTTGCCGCATTGCAAGAAGCACCGTTAAAATTATTGCCATAACATTTTATTCAAAAATATGTACAACGAGAGACTAATGCTTAAAAAATTAAAACTGAGCCTACTACTTCTTTGTCTACCTTTTGCAGCACTTGCAGTAAACTTTGAAGTAGGTAATCAATATACAGTTATCGATATCGAAAAAAGTACTACACCACAAGTTACCGAATACTTTTCGTTTTATTGCCCGCATTGTTTCAAGTTTGAACCGGTTGCACACGCAATTGAAGAAAACCTACCTACAGGTGCGGTGTTTATAAAAAATCACGTTAACTTTTTAGGCGGCGTATCACCACAAGCACAAAGTAACTTGAGCCTAGCGTATTTAGTTGCTAAAAAGCACGGACAAGCAGATACGATTACAGACAAGATTTTTAAAAGTATTCATGTTCAGCGCGCACCACTGACTGAAATTAAAGATCTAAAAAAATTATTAGATATAAATGGCATTAGTAGCGATACATTTGATCAAGATATTGCCAGTATGCCAATTATTGCAGCTGAACAAGCAATGCAAGATAAACAAAATAAATACTCAAAATTAGGTGCGTTAACAGGCGTTCCTACTTTTATTGTAAACGACAAATATAAAATCAATCTAAATACCATCAAGAGCCAAGAAGAGCTTGATGAGTTAGTTTCATTTTTACTCGCACTATAAAATATTGGAGCCATATAATAATGATAAAATTAGTTAAAGCAGGTTTGCTTGCTGTATTACTACCTTTTGCTGCAACAAGTTTTGCAGCAACCTTTGAGGAAGGTGTGCATTATGAGGTTGTGTCTGAGCGCGCAACTAAAAAACCAGAAGTGAAAGAGTTTTTCTCATTTTACTGTCCTGCATGTAATAACATGGAGCCACTGGTAGCCGAAATTAAACCAATGCTTGATAAAGGCGTAAAGTTTAAAAAGAGCCACGTTGATTTTGTTGGTGTACGCGATACCGAGCATCAACAAATGATTAGCCAAGCGTTAGCAACGGCTGAAGTGTTACCACAAAAAGATAAAATTATTGCGGCTATCTTTAGCCACATTCATACCAAGCGCGCAAATTTTAATGAGCTAGCCGACGTAAAAGATGTGTTTGTAGCCCAAGGCGTTGATGGCGATAAGTTCGATAAGTTATTTAAAAGCTTTTCGGTACGTACATTAAGCTCAAAAATGAAGCGCGACCAAGACTACTTTAAAGAGAAAGGTGCATTGCGTGGCGTACCTACTTTTATCGTAAATGGTAAGTACAAACTACTTCTAGGCCGCGAATCGGGTATTAGCGAACCAGCAGATATCACTAAATTAATTAACTACTTGGCAAGCAAGTAAAGTTAATCCCATAAAAAAAGCTCCTAAGGAGCTTTTTTTATGGGTAATTTTTAGCTGGTAATTTTAAATATTCTTTTTTTGTAAAAATACACCCGACTCAATATGGTGCGTATAAGGGAATTGATCAAAAATCGCAAAGCGTTTAACTTCATGGGTGCGGGTTAAGTGATCAAGGTCGCGCTCTAGTGTCTCTGGGTTACACGAAATATAAATAATACTTTCGTAATTTGCTACTAAGTCACACGTTAGAGTATCCATACCGGCACGTGGCGGATCAACTAAAATGGTTTGACAATTGTAGCTGTTTAAATCTATACCTTCTAAGCGAGAAAAACTACGCTCGCCATTCATGGCTTGAGTAAACTCTTCGCTCGACATGCGAATAATATCTAAATTGGCAACTTTGTTTTGCGCTATATTGTACTGCGCTGAGTGTACCGACGACTTTGATATTTCGGTTGCCAGCACTTTATTAAACGAACCCGCTAACGCAATAGAAAAGTTACCGTTGCCACAATAAAGTTCAAGTAAATCATTTTTAAGTGGCTTACATAAGTCTTGCGCCCACTCTAGCATTTTAATATTTACTTTGGCATTTGGCTGGGTAAAGCTGTTTTCTACCTGCTGATATATTAGTTCTTGGCCATTCACGTTTAAGCGTTCGGTAACGTAGTCATCACCAAGCATTTCTTTTTGTTTGCGGGCACGGCCAATAAAGTCAATTTTATACTTATTGCTTAACTTTTCTTTAAGCGCGTTAATTTCACTCAGCCAATGCTCATCAAGTGGCTTGTGATATAACAGACTCACTAAAATCTCACCGCTTAGCGTAGATAAGTAATCAATCTGAAATAGTTTACGACGCAAAATTTCACACGACTTTAAATTATCAATCATTACTTGCATCACTTCACCTACCAAAGGAGCGGCAGGGTCAAAGCTATCAACGCGAATTTTGTCTTTAGTTTGTTGATCAAACATTATATGAAACAGATCGTCACCATCGTGCCATACTCTAAACTCAGCGCGTTGGCGGTAGTTAATCGGCTCTGAGCTAAATACCTCAAGTTTATCCACACCAAAACGTTGAAATTGGGCAGCAATACGCTGTTCTTTTTCGCTTAACTGCGCATCGTACTGTGTGGTGTCTATTTTAATAACTGCCATTAACGCTATAACCTTATCTTTGAGAGCTGTTTATCGGCGCTATTGTAGGGAGCGAGATGTATTTGTCTAGTTTTGATGAAATATATATTGGTTTTTTTTTGAGCATCTAGCTACAGAAATAACTTACAGTGCCGATAAGTAAGGCAAGCATAGATAGGAGTCGGATCATGAAAATCGGTAACTTTGGCTTTGTTCCAAACCACAATATTAATAAATACGGTAATAAAGGGGCTTTACAGCAACCTACAATACAGTCGCCTCAAGATAACTATCAGCAGCGCGGTAAAGAACTTGCTGCCAAAGTGCTCGGTGACAAAATGGCTCAAGCTCTTGGCTTACCGATAAGCGAGCCGAAAAAAGATAAACCGCTTTTTGATTTTGATGAAATCGTTAAAAACGTTTTAGACTTCGTTACCAGTGCAGTACGTAAAGCAAAAGCCAATGGTGCCGACGATGAAAAACTCAAAGGTATGTTAGGTGATGCTCGAAAAGGTGTGCAAATAGGGATTGATGACGCGGTTGATGAATTAAAAGGCAATGGCGTGTTTAACGACGATATCGCACAGGGTATTAATAAATCTAAAGAAGGCATATTTAATGGCCTGGACAAATTTGAAGACGATTTATTTAATCCTAAACCCGCCAGTGTCTCTGTTAGCCAAACTCAGTATGCAAGTTTAAGTAACAAAGCAGAATATAAATTTACTACCGCCGAAGGAGACGAAGTGAGTATTAGTTTTGCTGATGCTTATGAGTCACAATCAGCCAGTCGTTATCAGCAAAATGGGAATAGTGAATCTTTTGTAAGTGAGTCGTCGCAGTCTCGTGAGTTGTCATTTTCTATGTCGGTTAATGGCGATTTAAATGAGAATGAACAAAAGGCGATTAATGAGCTAATGGCTGACTTACAAAGTGTAAGTAGCACCTTTTTCAGTGGTGACTTAGATAAAGCATTTGAAGAGGCGCAAGCACTAAGCTTAGGCAACGAACAGCTGGTGGCTTTTTCAATGGATTTACGACAAACCAAAACAGTCGCTACAGTTAAAGGTTACGAAGAGTACAAGCCAGTTCCTGAAAAAGCAGTAGCTGATAAATTAGCGCCGTTTAACGACGACTTAAAAGCTGTGTTTAATAAAGCCACAGAGCTGGGCATACAAAACCAGTTATCGGGTATTGTGCAGTGGTTAAATCAAGATCAAGCAGAAATAGATAAATTGGTAGATTACACCAAAGCTATGTTCGAAAACCTTAATCAATTAAATGCAGCAACGGACGAGCTAGCCAATCAACAATAGTTGTACCACTAAACTACTTTCTTTTATAAAAATCACATGGCAAACTGCCGTTCTTAACTTAGAATAAGGACAGTAGTTTGTCAGCGCACATAATGGTTTTTGATTCAGGTATTGGTGGTACTACGGTACTTGAACATATTCAGCAAAGTATTCCAGATGCGCAATACAGCTATTTTATGGATAATGCACTATTGCCATACGGCGCTCAGTCACAGCAAACGATTATTAATCGCTTATGCGCACTCATTCACTTTATTAACCAGCAAGCGCTTAATGTAGATTTAATTGTCATTGCATGTAACACCGCCTCTACTTCTGCGCTTGGGGCAGTGCGCCAAATTACTACTATTCCTATAGTGGGGGTGGTACCGGCGATAAAACCTGCTGCGCAACTTACACAATCTAAACATATCGGCCTACTGGCAACTCCAGCAACTATATCAAGTCCCTATACGCGCACACTCATACAAGAACATACCAACAATATAGCAGTTAGCTTATATAGTAGCGTTGAACTAGTTACTTTAGCCGAGCGTCTGTTTTTCGAACAAAGTTTAGATACAACTAAACTGCACCAAGAACTCGATCGTTTAAACATAGATCAGTCTATAGATGTATTAGTATTAGGCTGTACGCATTTTCCTATTTTGGCAGAGCCGATTAGTCAGTACTTTAATAGGAAAGTGCAGCTACTTGATTCAGGTGCAGCGATTGCTAAGCGAGTTCATTACTTAATTAGCCAGCTTAATTTAACGAATAACAATATTGCAGATACAAAAAAGCCGCTGCAATATTATTCAACGGCTAGTGTGAGTAGTAAGTTAGCTGTAAAGCTAGTTACACTGATTGATCCGGCTCAGAACGAAGAGCGTTAGAATCATCTTCTTGTTTTTGTTTTGCTTCACGTACCTTTAAGGTACGTTGTTGGAACTCGCTATCGTTTAACTGCGCTATTGCATTGTCGGCATCAGCTTGCGCCATTTCAACAAAACCAAAGCCACGACGCTTACCTGTATTTTTGTCCTTTAATAAGCGAACGTTGAACACTTTGCCTTGCTCTTCAAATAAAGCACGTACCACACCTTCGTTTGCACGATAAGGAAGGTTACCAACATAAAGCGTTTTGGTTTTTACTTCGGCTTCTACTACACCGTCAGACGACATCGCAGCAATAACAATACCACCAATGAGCAAACCAACAGCAAATAGTAGTGCAGGGTCTAACTCTAGGCTTTCAAGTGCGAACTTAACTATAACAAAACCAACAACAGCAAGAATAACTGAGAGGATAAAAGATTTTTGATCGGGTAATTTCATTTTGATCTACCAATAAACAGGAAATAAACATTAATTTAACATTGTGAACTTGCTATCTTAACGCCTTAATTCAACATAGCAATAAAATTTATAGTAAATAATATAAAACAGGGTGAAAAAGCATCGTTTTATACATGTTTTTATCATGTTTCACTTGCTATCGATTACATTTTGTTCGAACAGTAAAAAGATCTAAAAAAAGGCTTGATCTGTTTTTGGATTTCCCTATAATGCGACCCCACTGAGACGGGAAACGTCAACGCCTAGCGAGACGCGAACTACTTAGAGAGTTAAATAAAACTTCGGTTTTAAATCTTCCAAAAAGAAAGTTTAAAACAAAGTGTTGACTCGAAAAATAAAGGATGTATCATACGCATCCCTTGAGACGATAAAGCGACTCAAAACGTTCTTTAACAATATAAAGCAATCATCTGTGTGGGCACTCGTACAGATTGAGTTCTAACAGCCAAGCTTAGTTC
>NZ_JAATTW010000048.1:0-25350 GCF_013414205.1 Pseudoalteromonas sp. MIP2626 | reverse complement strand
CGTACAGTAGATTTATCACCCCTTTATCGTTCATTCATCGGTTTCGATCATTTAGCGTCTTTAATGGATGCGGCAGCAAGTTCAGATAAGCAGCCAAGCTTTCCTCCTTACAATATCGAAGCGCTCGATAAAGACAAATACCGAATTACTATGGCAGTTGCTGGTTTTAGCGAAAGCGAGCTGAGCATAGAGTCAGAAAACAACACACTAGTTGTTGCGGGTATTAAAACGGGTAAAGAGCAAGCCAGTGAGCGTAAATTTATTCATCAAGGTATTGCAGAGCGCAACTTTGAGCGTAAATTTCAGCTGGGGGATCACGTAAAAGTACTTGGTGCCGATTTAGCAAATGGCTTATTGAGCATTAACCTTGAACGCGAAATACCAGAAGCACTTAAGCCACGCAAAATTGAAATAGGCAGTGGTAGCCTTATAGAAGGCAAGTAATTTAATAAGCTTAGTTTTTGATTATCCCCGTAAAGCCGCTTTTTAGCGGCTTTTTGCTATCCTGATAAGAAGTTAAAAGTTACAGGCTTGCTATATTATTCAAACAGTAAGTGGCTTGCTGTAATGTACTTTGTTGTAACGTATTCTCTTGTTTATCCCAGTTTTTATACACCATACCAATACGTGGGTTTTTTTCTAACTTTGCTCTGTGCGTGTGCATAAAATGCCAGTAAAGGCTATTAAACGGGCAGGCGTCATCACCCACTTTTTGTTTTACTTTATAGTGGCAGTTTTTGCAGTAGTCGCTCATTTTATTAATATAGTTACCGCTTGCCGCATAGGGTTTGGTGGCAATAATTCCGTCATCAGCAAATTGGCTCATACCCCGAGTATTGGGCATTTCTACCCATTCAATAGCATCTATATAAACGCCCAAATACCAAGCATCAACGTCATCTGGGTTTATAGCCGTTAATAAACAAAAATTACCTATAACCATGAGGCGCTGAATATGATGGGCGTATGCTGTAGTTAAGCTTTCACAGAGCGCATGGTGCATGCAGTTCATTTTAGTTTTAGCATGCCAAAAATACGGCGGTAATGTATTTTTGGCTTTAAGCTGATTTTTAGTTGCGTAATCTGGCATGTTAATCCAGTAAATTGCGCGTACGTACTCTCTCCAGCCCAATATTTGCCTAACAAATCCCTCTACTTGAGCAATAGAAATATCATTAGGACGTTGTTCGTATTGGGCTATTACGCGCTTTATTACAAACAGTGGGTGTATTAACTTTGCATTTAAAGCAAACGATAAGCGGCTATGGTACAAGCTACTGTTATGTTTACTTTGCTCTGTCATTGCATCTTGAAACTGGCCAAAATGAGGCAGTAAATACAAGCAAAAATAATCTAAGCAGCTAATAGCTTGTTTTCGGGTTGTGGGCCAAGGAAGTTGCTCTGCGGCTTTACCAAAGTAGCTAACATTATGTTTATTTAAACGCGCAATTATAGCACTTACATCGTTATTAAATAATTTAGGCGGCGGGATTTGAGCTAAGTCGGCGGCTGAAAATTTATTTCTGTTATTACTATCAAAGTTCCACTTTCCACCGTGTGGTTTGTTGCTATCCATTAATATATTAAATTGTTTGCGCATTGCGCGATAAAAATGCTCCATTGTTATGTGTTTATCTTTTATAAAGCGGTGTTTTATTTCCTCAAAGGGCAGTAAAAAATGCTCGCTGTCAACACCGCTAACCGTTAATGGGCTGGTGTTTGCAAAGTGGGCTAACTGGGTTTTTAATCTATATTCGTCTGGGTATTGGTACTCAATAGTATTGCATTGATGTTGCGCTGCTATACGGGTAAGCAATGCGGGTAAATCTTCATCATTACAGGTTTCGTTTAATGTTAAATGCAGTACATTAAATCCGGCTTGGTTTAATGCTGTTGCAAAGTTTTCCATAGCGCAAAAAAATGCACAGATTTTTTGAATATGGTGCTTAACATAGCTGGTTTCTTGTTTTAGCTCTGCAATAACATACAAGGTATTGGTTTTTTTATCTTTATACCATGAGTGAGCAGGGTTGAGCTGATCGCCCAAAATGAGTCTAAGAGTATTAAAGTGTGTCATGCCTAAGCCAAATAAATTTAATACGCAAAATTATTACATCAAGATCGCTTACTTTATAAAAATATAGATTTAAAAATTCCTAAATTTGGATAATAAGTGCAAAAATTAACAAAATTAAATAATTACGCGTTAAATTATAAACACGCTATTTGGTGTCACTTTTTTTATAAACTTATTACTTATTATGGTTGCTAATTACGGCGTACATACTTATAATACCTGCCATTGTTTAGTATGTTGAAAGATATTACTAACAGCGATATTAAATTATTAAGTTTAGTATCTATTGGCGCGGGATGGAGCAGTCTGGTAGCTCGTCGGGCTCATAACCCGAAGGTCGTCGGTTCAAATCCGGCTCCCGCAACCAATCATAATAGTGGGTTTAATCTTACTAATTTATATCGCGCATTCTAAGTAATGCGCGTTTTGCGTTTAAGCTACTGTAGTTTAATTTAGTCAGATTTTTGACTCGCAACCAAGCTTGGCCCTAGGCCACACAGTTTTGTGCTTTTTGGTGTGACGCCCCGCTTGGTTCGGGGCGTTGTTGTATCTGCACTGTTTGATTTGTGACATGGTGATCAAATCAAAATTTAAACTCAATATTTTAGGGCTATAAGCCCTTTTTTTGTTTGTATGGAGGATTTTCGTGACAAAACTTGAACAAGATTTAGTAGCTATGTTAACGCCAGCGGTAGAAATGTTAGGTTTTGAATTACATGGTCTTGAGTTTGTACAAGCGGGTCGCCATTCTACCTTAAGAGTTTATATTACTCATGAGGCTGGGATCTCAGTTGATAATTGTGCAGATGCGAGTCGCCAAATAAGTGCGATTTTAGATGTCGAAGACCCAATTACAAATGAATATGATTTGGAAGTATCGTCTCCTGGTGTTGATCGTCTATTATTCAAACAAGATCACTACGAGCAGGCGCAAGGAGAGGAAGTACAATTACGTACTAAACTTCCACAAGACGGTCGTCGTAATTTTAAAGGCGATTTAATAGCAGTTACTAGCGATATGATTACACTATCTAGTGATGGTACAGAGCATTTAATTATGCTTAGCAACATTGAGCGTGCGAACATAATTGCAAAGTTTTAATTCGAGCGCAAAGGAATAGGGCAAGCGAGGCATAACCCATGGCAAAAGAGATATTATTGGTTGCTGAAGCCGTCTCCAATGAGAAAGCGGTTCCAAAAGAAAAGATTTTTGAAGCTTTAGAGTTCGCTCTAGCAACAGCAACAAAGAAAAAGCACGGTGGTGACATCGACGTACGTGTAGCAATTGACCGTAAAACAGGTGACTACGATACTTACCGTCGCTGGCAGATTGCTGCAGTATTAGAAGATGGGTCTTTAGAGAACCCATACAGCGAAATTACCCTAGAAGCAGCGCAAGTTGAAGAACCTGACTTGCAAATGGGTGACTTCGTTGAAGAGCAAATTGACTCAATTAAATTTGACCGTATTACAACCCAAATGGCTAAGCAAGTTATCGTACAAAAAGTACGTGAAGCTGAGCGTGCTTTAGTTGTAGAAGAATACAAAAGTAAAGAAGGTGAGTTAGTAACGGGTGTGGTTAAAAAAGCCACTCGTGACGCGATCGTTCTTGATTTAGGTAATAATGCTGAAGCGGTAATTTACCGTGACGACATGCTACCGCGTGAAAACTTCCGCCCAGGCGATCGTATTCGTGGTCTTCTATACGAAGTTAAGCCAGAAGCACGTGGCGCACAATTATTTGTAACGCGTTCTAAGCCTGAAATGCTAATGGAATTGTTCCGCATTGAGGTGCCAGAAATCGGCGAAGAAATGATTGAATTACGTGCCGCTGCACGTGATCCAGGTTCGCGCGCTAAAATTGCGGTTAAGTCTAACGACAAACGTATTGACCCAATTGGTGCTTGTGTAGGTATGCGTGGCGCACGTGTTCAAGCTGTATCGTCAGAACTTGGCGGTGAGCGCGTTGATATCGTACTTTACGATGACAACCCAGCACAATTTGTTATTAACGCAATGGCACCTGCAGAAGTAGCTTCAATCGTAATGGATGAAGATACACACTCAATGGATATCGCTGTAGAAGCTGATAACCTAGCACAAGCTATTGGTCGTAATGGTCAAAACGTTCGTTTAGCTAGCCAATTAACTGGCTGGGAACTAAACGTAATGACTGTTGAAGACATGCGTAGCAAAAACGAAGCTGAGTCAGATAAGTTACTTAATTTATTTACTGAAAATTTAGATATTGATGATGAATTCGCTTCATTATTAATTAACGAAGGTTTCTCGTCACTTGAAGAAGTTGCGTATGTACCGGCATCTGAATTTTTAGAAATTGATGGCTTAGATGAAGAAACGGTTGATCTATTGCGCTCACGTGCAAAAGACGCATTAACCACTAAAGCACTTAAAACGGAAGAAAGCTTAGATGGCGCAGAGCCAGCTGAAGACTTACTTGCGCTTGAAGGCTTAGAACGTCATTTAGCATTTGTTATGGCAAGCAAAGGTGTAATTACACTTGAAGACTTAGCTGAGCAAGGTATTGATGAATTAGTGGATATTACAGAACTATCACCTGAAAAAGCAGGTGAACTGATTATGGCTGCACGTAACATTTGTTGGTTTGCAGACGAGTAATTTATTAACGGAGGTATTAGAGACTATGGCAGAAGTAAATGTTGAAAAACTAGCCGGTGATATAGGTACAACTGTTGATAAATTGCTACAGCAGTTTTCACAAGCCGGTATTACCAAGCAAGCAGGCGAAAGCGTAACCGAAGCTGAAAAAGCGACGTTACTTGATCACTTAAGCAAGCAGCATGGCGGCACAGGTTCAGATGGCCCAGCGCGTATGACATTGCAACGTAAGAGCAAAAGCACATTAAGTGTGACTGGCTCAACGGGCAAAGCAAAGTCTGTTCAAGTTGAAGTTCGCAAAACACGTACCTACGTGAAGAAAAGCGCAATGGAGCAAGAGCAAGAAGAGCTACGCCTAGCCGCTGAAGAAAAACTGCGCCTTGAAGAGCAGCAAAAAGCTGCACAAGAAGCCGCAGAATTGAAAGCGAAACAAGAGGCAGAACGTAAAGCGAAAGAAGACGCTGATCGTAAAGCTAAAGAAGAAGCTAAACGCAAAGCTGATGCAGAGCGTAAAGCGAAACAAAAGCAGATGACCCCAGAGCAAAGTGCTAAGTCTGAGAAAGATCGCATCGAAGCTGAGCGTCTGCAAAAAGAAGCAGAAGAGGCCGCATTGAAGAAAGCTGAAGAAGAAGCGAAACGTCAAGCAGAAGAAGCAAGAAAGCTAGCTGAAGAGAACTCAGCACGCTGGAAGAAAGAAGAAGAAGAGCGTAAGAAGCGTGAAGAAACATCTGATCACCACCTTACAACTTCTACTTACGCACGTGAAGCAGAAGATGTTGCTGATGCTCGTGATGAGCAAGGCACACGCCGTGCGAAGAAAAAGAAAAAAGCGCCAGCAAAAGATAAATTTGCAGCGTCTAAAGGCCGTAATAAAGGCAAGTTAAAAGCACCTACATCGCTACAGCATGGTTTTACAAAACCAACTGCTGATGTTAAAAATGAAGTGCGTATTAGCGAAACAATTACAGTTGCAGAGCTTGCGTCGCGCATGGCTGTTAAAGGCGCTGAAGTTGTAAAAACAATGATGAAAATGGGCGACATGGTTACTATTAACCAAGTGATTGACCAAGAAGCTGCACAACTTGTTGCAGAAGAAATGGGCCACAAAGTTATCATTGTTAAAGAAAACGAATTAGAGCAAAAAGTACTAAACGATCGTCATGAAGATGGTAAGTCTGAGCCACGTGCACCAGTTGTAACTGTTATGGGTCACGTTGACCATGGTAAAACATCTACACTTGATTACATTCGTTCAGCTAAAGTAGCCTCAGGCGAAGCCGGTGGTATTACACAGCACATTGGTGCATACCATGTTGATGTTAATGGCAATATGATCACTTTCTTAGATACTCCGGGTCACGCCGCATTTACTTCAATGCGTGCTCGTGGTGCTCAAGCGACTGATATCGTAATCTTAGTGGTTGCAGCTGATGATGGTGTTATGCCACAAACTAAAGAAGCGGTACAGCATGCACGTGCTGCTGGCGTTCCTTTAATCATTGCTGTAAACAAAATGGATAAAGAAGGCGTAGACCCAGATCGCGTTAAGAACGAGCTAGCTCAGCTTGACGTTATTCCTGAAGAATGGGGCGGCGATACGCAGTACGTTCATATCTCTGCAAAAACAGGTTTAGGTATTGATGAGCTTTTAGAAGCGGTATTAAACCAATCTGAACTACTAGAACTTACGGCTCCAACTGTTGGTATGGCTGCAGGTGTTGTTATTGAATCACGCTTAGATAAAGGCCGTGGTCCAGTTGCATCGATACTTGTTCAATCGGGTACGCTTAACCAAGGTGACATTGTATTATGTGGTCTTGAGTATGGTCGTATTCGTGCAATGCGCGATGAAAACGGAAAAGACATTAAGTCTGCGGGTCCTTCTATTCCTGTAGAAATTTTAGGTCTTTCTGGTATTCCGGCTGCAGGCGACGAAGCAACTGTAGTTAAAGATGAGCGTAAAGCACGTGAAGTTGCTTTATATCGTCAAGGTAAATTCCGTGATGTTAAACTAGCGCGTCAACAAAAAGCTAAGCTTGAAAACATGTTTAGTCATATGACTGAAGGCGATGTGTCTGAAGTTAACGTGGTGCTTAAAGCTGACGTTCAAGGTTCAATCGAAGCAATCTCTGATTCACTAACTAAACTCTCTACTGATGAAGTGAAAGTGAAGATTGTAGGTTCAGGTGTTGGTGGTATTACCGAAACTGATGCAACACTTGCTGCAGCGTCTAACGCAATTGTGGTTGGCTTTAACGTTCGTGCAGATGCTTCTGCTCGTAAAGTAATTGAGTCTGAAAACTTAGACTTGCGTTACTACAGCGTAATCTACAGCTTGATTGACGAAGTTAAACAAGCAATGTCGGGTATGTTGGCACCAGAATTTAAGCAAGAGATTATTGGTCTTGCTCAGGTTCGTGACGTGTTTAAGTCTCCAAAAATTGGCGCAATTGCTGGTTGTATGGTTACTGAAGGTGTTATTAAACGTAGCGCTCCAATTCGTGTACTTCGTGATAACGTGGTTATCTACGAAGGTGAACTTGAGTCACTTCGTCGCTTTAAAGACGATGTTGCTGATGTTCGTAACGGCATGGAATGTGGTATCGGCGTTAAGAACTACAATGACGTTCGTGTTGGCGACCAAATTGAAGTATTTGAAACAGTTGAAATACAACGTACTCTTTAATTGTTAGCTAGCTAGACTAATAAATGGGGGCTTAGCCCCCATTTGTGTATCCATTATTTAATTAACTTATTATTATATTCCAATAGGTTATGATTTTAGGACAAATGCAATGAGAGAATTTTCTCGTACAGATCGTGTTGCTCAGCAAATTCAAAAAGAAATTGCGGTAATTTTACAACGCGAAATAAAAGATCCACGCTTAGGTATGGTGACAGTGTCAGCGGTAGAAGTATCGCGCGATTTATCTTATGCGAAAATATTCATTACGGTATTTAATACGCAAGATGATAATGCAGCGAAGCAAAGTGCAAACGTACTTAACGAAGCGACCGGTTATATCCGCTCGTTACTAGGTAAGCGTATTCGTGCACGTATTATGCCTGAGTTAAAGTTTTTAGTTGATAACTCACTAATGGAAGGTATGCGTATATCTAACTTAGTTGATTCCATTATTCGCGAAGACAACGCTAAACATGTTGCAGATGAAACAGATGTTGAAGACAGCACTGATCATGAAGATGACGTAACTAACAGCGAAGATGAGACTAAGCACGTAGATATTGATACAGATAGCGAAGAAGGCACTAATACAGATGGCAAAGCGCAGTAAAGGCCGTCCAGTTGACGGTATTTTGTTGTTAAACAAACCAATTGGCATTTCATCAAATAAAGCACTACAGCAAACAAAAGGTGTGTACTTTGCACAAAAGGCGGGGCACACAGGTGCGCTAGATCCATTGGCAACAGGTAT
This sequence comes from Pseudoalteromonas sp. MIP2626, assembly GCF_013414205.1. Lineage (NCBI taxonomy): Bacteria > Pseudomonadati > Pseudomonadota > Gammaproteobacteria > Alteromonadales > Pseudoalteromonadaceae > Pseudoalteromonas > Pseudoalteromonas sp. MIP2626. The sequence continues at coordinate 17,196 of NZ_JAATTW010000048.1, read as the reverse complement.
GCTGCCTATTTGCTTTGGTGAGGCAACCAAGTTTACACAGTTTTTACTCGATACAGACAAAACCTATGTGGTACGCGCTAAATTAGGCGAGAGAACAACGACATCAGATTCTGATGGTGAAATTGTTAGCACTAAAGATGTAAATGTAACGCGTGAACAACTGATTAAAGAAATTGCCGCTTTTGTTGGTGAGTCAGATCAGTACCCGTCAATGTACTCGGCGCTTAAGTATCAAGGTAGGCCTTTATATAAGTATGCACGCGAGGGTATTGAAGTACCACGTAAATGCAGAAAAATAAACGTGTTTAGCTTAACGTTTGACGAATTTGATGAAGTGAATAACGTAATACAAATGACGGCGCATGTATCTAAAGGCACCTACATTCGTACTATTGTTGACGACTTAGGTGAAAAGCTAGGTTGTGGCGCACACGTTGTTATGCTGCACCGCACTGCGGTTGGTCAATATCCTGCAGAAAAAATGGTGTCGCTAGATGAAATTGAAGCGTTATTAGCAAAAGCTAAAGACGAAGAAGTTGCACCTTCTACTTATTTAGACGCGTTGTTATTGCCACTCGATACAGCTTTAGTTGATTTACCGGTTGTTGAGATAAGTAAAGAGCAGGGCAGTATTTTTAGTCACGGCCAAGCAATAGACCTTGATATAGATTTGCCTGAAGGCGCAATTAAGGTTGTAGCTGACGGTATTTTTATTGGCACAGGCGAGCGTAATGCCAGCGGCCATTTAAAAGTTAAACGTGGCTTGGCCAGCCAACAAGATGATTATGTAAAACCCGAATAAATAGTTGCTTTAAATATTTTCAGCAGCTTATTTATATTGATGGGATAATTAACTTGTAGTTATTTGTACAATTGGTAGAATACGCCCGCTTAATCGTTTTGGCTGAATTAGTGATCGGCTAAAGCACCTTTTAAATTTAATTTTTGGAGTTATTATGTCACTAAGCAATCAAGAAAAAATCGATATCGTTGCTAAATTCGCACGTGCTGAAGGCGACACTGGTTCACCTGAAGTACAAGTAGCATTACTTACTTTTGATATCAACAAGCTTCAAGGTCACTTTGCTGATCACAAGCATGACTTCCATTCACGTCGTGGTCTGCTTCGCAAAGTTAGCCAACGTCGTAAATTGCTTGATTACCTTAAAGGTAAAGACATCACGCGTTATACTGCGTTAATCAAAGAACTTGGCCTACGTCGCTAAGCACTTGATTATCAAAAAAGGAGCTTTTTAGCTCCTTTTTTTGTGCCTAAAATTCAGCACGACGTTTTATAAACACCTTAAATTATAAAATAAAACCTCTATTTAATAGGTAAGCAAAGGTCGTCATTTTTAGCCTTCATAAGGCTTAGCTTTTATCTAATAGCTAGACTCGCATTCTAACGGCGCTTTGGTATATACTATGCGCGTAGCTAAAAAGGTTTAGTTACGTTTATTTACGTCATCGCCAATTGTAGTACTTAATTGATTTTAAAATAAATACAATTATGTACTGTAATTGGTACTTAGATGACAACTTAAAAACATTTTAAAACATTTAAGGAATATTTTAAGTGCAAGCAATTATTAAAGAATTTCAACTAGGTCAACACACAGTGACACTAGAAACTGGTGCAATCGCTCGTCAAGCAGACGGCGCTGTACTTGCAAGCATTGGCGACACTTCAGTACTTGTTACTGTTGTTGGTAAACGTGAAGCGCAACCTGGCCAAGACTTTTTCCCACTAACAGTTAACTACCAAGAGCGTATGTACGCTGCTGGTCGTATCCCTGGTGGTTTCTTAAAGCGCGAAGGTCGTCCTAACGATGGCGAAACACTTATTGCACGTCTTATTGACCGTCCAATTCGTCCACTTTTCCCAAGTGGTTTTGTAAACGAAGTACAAGTTATTGCTACTGTTGTTTCTGTTAACCCTGAAATTCAACCTGATATGGTTGCGTTAATTGGTACTTCAGCTGCACTTGCTATCTCTGGTATTCCGTTCAGTGGTCCAATTGGTGCTACTCGCGTTGGTTACATCGACGGCGAATACGTACTTAACCCAACACTAAAAGAGCTAGAAGAAAGCAAGCTAGACTTAGTTGTTGCTGGTACTGATAACGCAGTATTAATGGTTGAGTCAGAAGCAGACGTACTTGCAGAAGACATTATGCTAGGTGCGGTTGTTTATGGTCATGAGCAAGCTCAAGCGATCATTACAGCAATTAAAGAATTTAAAGCAGAAGCAGGCAAGCCTACTTGGGATTGGACTGCACCAGCTAAAAACGTATCACTTGAAGAGAAAGTAGCGTCTATTGCTGCTGATAAAGTGGGCGAAGCTTACCGCATTACAGATAAAGTAGCGCGTAAAGAAGCACTTGGCGTAGCTAAAGATGAAGTTGTTGCTGTATTAACAAGCGAACTTGCTGAAGGCGAGTCTTTAGATAAGCAAGAAATTGGTAAAATCTTCGGTTCACTTGAGAAGAAAATCGTTCGTGGCCGTATCGCTGCTGGCGAAAAGCGTATCGATGGTCGTGAACCAGATATGATTCGTGCACTTGACGTAATGACTGGCGTATTACCGCGTACTCACGGTTCTGCTATCTTTACTCGTGGCGAAACTCAAGCACTTGTAACAGCTACACTTGGTACAGAGCGTGATTCACAGTTAATCGACGATTTAACTGGCACGCACAAAAACCACTTTATGCTTAACTACAACTTCCCTCCATTTTGTGTAGGCGAAACTGGTTTTGTTGGTTCTCCTAAGCGTCGTGAAATCGGCCATGGTAACCTTGCTAAGCGTGGTATTGCAGCAGTAATGCCAACATTGACTGAATTCCCATATTCAATCCGTGTAGTATCTGAAATCACTGAATCAAACGGTTCATCTTCAATGGCTTCTGTGTGTGGTACTTCACTTGCACTTATGAATGCTGGTGTACCAATTAAAGCGTCTGTTGCGGGTATCGCAATGGGTCTAGTTAAAGAAGACGATAAGTTTGTTGTTCTTTCTGACATCTTAGGTGATGAAGATCACTTAGGCGACATGGACTTTAAAGTTGCGGGTACTGCTGGCGGTATTACAGCACTACAAATGGACATTAAGATTGAAGGTATCACTCAAGAAATCATGCAAATTGCGCTTAAACAAGCAAAAGCTGCACGTTTACATATCTTAGAAGTGATGGACAAAGCAATTTCTGCACCGTCTGAAGAGCTTTCTCAGTTTGCTCCACGTATTTATACTATGAAGATCCCACAGAAGAAAATCGCTGAAGTTATTGGTAAAGGTGGCGCAACAATTCGTCAACTTACTGAAGAAACTGGCACAACGATTGAAATCGGTGATGATGGCACAATCAAAATTGCAGCAACTGACGGCGAAAGCGCAGCAAATGCAATTAGCCGCATTGAGCAATTAACTGCTGAGCTTGAAGTAGGTACTATTTACGAAGGTAAAGTTGTACGTATTGTTGATTTTGGTGCGTTTGTAAATATTCTTCCTGGTAAAGATGGTCTAGTACATATTTCGCAAATTAGTACTGAGCGTGTTAATAACGTGACTGATCACCTTTCTGAAGGTCAAGAAGTTAAAGTTAAAGTACTAGAAGTAGACCGCCAAGGCCGTGTACGTCTAAGTATTAAAGAAGCAATGGAATCTGCAGCACCTGCAGCTGATGCGCCAACTGACGCATAATTGCTAATACTTAATCCGGTTATATTTACTGGATAACATAAAAAGGGGCTGTTTAGCCCCTTTTTTTATGCTTTAATGAAACTAACTGCTTATAGCAATTGAATTTAAAGTTAATTATTTTAAGCGCTTAAGTTGAATGGATATCATTATTTTAAAGCGTTAAATAATTTATTAGCTAAACGCAGTTAATATGAACCTTACTAGACATCGCATGTCTTATTTATTTGCTACTTACCTTGGTATTAAGGATTTTAATGACACTCAAACATTTAGCCTTGGCATCTTTTACTATTTTGTCTTTAAGCGCGTGCCAAAGCACTTCAAAAGCTGAGTCAATGCCGATTGTTAATGTGCCTTTTACTGCGCCTCTCGCCTCTGATTTTAGAAGTGAAATTGCAATTGCACGTTATTCAGAGCTACTAAATAGAGTAGATCTAAGCCCTGAGCAACAAGCAAAACTTTATTATGATCGGGGTGTATTATTTGACAGTTTAGGCATGACCACGTTGTCGCGAATTGACTTTAATCGTGCTGTTAAATTAAAACCAGATTTAGCCGAGGTGTATAATTTTTTAGGTATTCAACATACCTTAATGCAGCAGTATGAAAAAGCCTATGAACTTTTTGATTCAGCCCTTGAGCTTAACGAAGAACATGAATATGCGTATTTAAATCGTGGTATTGCACTGTACTATGGCGACAGAGCAGAGCTTGCACAAAACGATTTTAATGAGTTTTTAGCGCGCTCTCCAAACGATCCTTACCGTGTGTTATGGCTTTTTTTAGCGCAAGCACAGGATGATAAAGTTAAAGCACTTAGTGTGCTTAAAACCAATGCTAAAGCACTTGATGAATCGCAATGGGCGTATCAGTTAATTGCGCTTTACCTGGGCGATATTAGCGAACATGATTTTTTATCTGTTATTAGTGATGGGGTTAAATCAGAGCAAGAATACGCACAGCGATTATGCGAGGCTTACTTTTATTTGGCAAAATCGCATCAAGCAGCAGGTAATATTAATTTAGCCGCTGATTATTTTAAGCTGGCACTGGCTACCAACGTGCATGAGTTTATTGAATATAAATATGCGCGATTAGAACTTGAGCTGATGACAGGTGTTGACGAAAGCTAAGCGTTATAAACTAGCGGTAGTATTACTGTGTAGCCTATTAATTAGTGGCTCGAGTAATCATGCTAACAGTATTGGCTTTTGGCAGGTTTTAAATGCCAAGGCCAATATAATACAAAGTTATTGGCTATTTCCTGATTATTTTTCTCTGCATTTACAGCAACTCCCTGATATTGCGCTCGCTTCATTAGCGCGAAATAAAATACCTGCCGCGCAATATAGATATTCACTTAAATTATTAAAAAATAACCATACCGATACTGCAAAGTTATTTTGGCAAAAAAACACCCATACTATGAGTGAGTCAAAACGCCAAGCATTAGCGATGGAGTTATTAGCTCAATCTCAATGGGGCGATCTTAAATTATTGGCAAAGCAGGGGTTATTGCCTGAGGGAGATGCATTAAATCATCTTAAACTGCAAACAACTCAGCCTTATAGCAGCCTGCCCACAGCGTTTATGCAGCGCCTTGGTTTTTTATCATTGAGTTCAGAGGTTAAAGCGGATGAACAATGTTTGTTTAACGTGTTAATGATGAGCGATCACCGTAGCGGGTTATATAAGCTCGCTAAACTTATAAAGCAATACAATAAGCGCCCTGAGCCCAGTGCTGGGGTTTTTTGTTTATCACAACCGATTTATGTTGGCGGTGCTATTAATTGTAGTAGTGCAGCAAATAAAATGGCGCAGTGCGATTGGCAAACCGCTAGGCTAAAAAAACAGCTTCCTACTGATTTTGACTTTATAGTAATGATGCCCAAGCAGGGAAGTGCAAATGTGCGCAGTGGCATTATGCAATTAAATTCAAAAGCAGGTTACCAAGTGTTTTTACATGAATTAATGCACTTTAATGGTTTTGAGGATGAATACGCGCTACCAAAAATGAAGCAAGTTTGGCTGTGTGCACAAAGTGGTTTTGTGGCACCTAATTTGTTTTTAGCAAATAGCGAAGCTACCCCACCAGTAGGTTGGTATAAAAGCCAGAGCTGCCAGCAAGGGGCCGTGGCTTATAAGCCCAGTGAAGCTTGGTCTATTATGCAATATCAGCAGTTAGCTCTCTCAGCGCAATACAGAGCGTTGTGGCAAGCACACATAAATACCCATTTTACAGTATTTCCTCGTTTTAACTCCTTCATGGAACGCTCAATAACGCCACGCTAAATTTTAAAGTCTTTACTCTAAGGCGTATGAAAAGCGAACATAGTTGATATTGTTGCATTAATTTATATATAAATTTGCTTGATAATTATGCAGCTAGAGGCGCTTTCTATAGACAAAAACGGCGTTTATCAGTATAACTATACGTATTAATGCTGTTAAAAAAGCAGACCACAAAAGCTAATGCCCAAGTCACTTTGGTAATTAACTATAACGAATAGCGTATTGATAAATTTATGATTTTAAAAGGTCCTTTACTATGACTTTGCTCTGGATACCCCTGCTATCCTTAATTGGCAGTGTTATTTCTGCATTTACAGGCAAACTAACGCGAAACCAAGCGACAAGCTTAACTATGCTTGCACCATTAATCGCACTTTGCATAACTCTATATCATGCGCCTGCGGTACTTGCCGGTGAAACTATTCGCTTTAGTGCTGCTTGGATCCCAAGTTTAGGGCTCGATTTCTCCCTGCGCTTAGACGGTCTAAGTTTACTGTTTATATTTATGATTTTGGGCATAGGCTTATTGGTTATTTTATATTCTCGTTATTATTTAAGTAATAACGACTCAATGGCAAAGCTATATAGCTACTTAATGTTATTTATGACAGCAATGCTTGGCATTGTTATGTCTAATAATGTTATTCAGCTATGGGTGTTTTGGGAATTAACCAGTATAAGTTCGTTTTTATTAATTAGTTATTGGTGGCATAAGTCAGAGGCGCGCAAGGGCGCACGTATGGCGCTTACAGTTACCGGAGCCGGTGGTTTAGCGCTGCTTGGTGGGTTACTGATAATTGGCGACATTGTTGGCAGTTATAACCTAGACATAATTTTAGCCAGCAGAGCAATTATTCAATCGCACGATCTATATGAGCTTGCACTGGTTTTAGTGTTATTAGGTGCATTTACTAAATCGGCCCAATTTCCGTTTCATTTTTGGCTACCTCATGCCATGGCAGCGCCAACACCTGTGAGCGCCTATTTACATTCGGCGACCATGGTTAAAGCGGGTATCTTTTTGTTAGCGCGTTTTTATCCGGCCTTAGCGGGCACCGAAATGTGGTTTATATTAGTTGCCTTAACAGGTTTAATTACTTTGTTATTTGGCGCATACGTGGCTTTATTTAAGCATGATTTAAAAGGTTTATTAGCGTATTCAACGATAAGTCATTTAGGTTTAATTACGCTATTGCTTGGCCTAGATACCGAACTTGCTACTGTTGCCGCTATTTTTCATATTATTAATCACGCCACCTTTAAAGCGTCACTGTTTATGGCCACTGGTATTATTGACCATGAAACAGGTACGCGCGATATGCGTAAACTCAATGGTATGTGGCGCTTTATGCCCTACACAGCAACGCTTGCTATGGTTGCCGCTGCAGCAATGGCGGGTGTCCCTTTGCTTAATGGCTTTATTTCAAAAGAAATGTTTTTTGCCGAAACACTGCATCAGCAAGTACTTGGCTCTATGTCGTGGTTAATCCCAGTTTTAGCAACCATTGCGGGGGCATTTGCCGTGGCTTATTCGGCGCGCTTTATCCACGATGTGTTTTTTAATGGCGACCCAATAGATTTACCGCGTACGCCACACGAGCCGCCTCGTTATATGCGCGTACCCATCGAAATATTAGTGGTGTTGTGTTTACTTGTTGGCATGTTTCCGCACTTTGTAGTTGATGGTATTTTATCGGCAGCCTCATTAGCAGTACTGGGCAAAGCAATGCCAGAGTATCAGCTGAGCATTTGGCATGGCTTTAATTTACCGTTATTAATGAGTGCCATGGCAGTTGCTGGCGGCTTATTTATTTATGTTAACCGTAAACACCTGTTTCAATTTCAAGCGTCTTTACCGCCGCTAAACGCTAAAAAAATGTTTGATCATTTAGTACAATGCGTTATTGATTGGAGCCAAGATAAAATAAACAAAACAGAAAATGGCTCACTGCAACGTTATGTATTTATTATGTTGGGCGTTATTTTATTAGCTGCTGGTTGGCCGTTATTCGAAATGCAAAAATTAGCGGGAAGTGTGCCAAATACACCGGTTGATTTACACAACGGCATAGGTGCTAGCTTGTTAATTGTAGGTGCCATTGCCACAGTGATAAGCCATAGATCGCGTATGGTCGCTTTGTTAATGGTATCTATTGTGGGATTAATGGTAGCTGTGGTGTTTACCCGCTTTTCGGCACCAGACTTAGCCTTAACGCAATTAACGGTAGAAGTGGCAACAATAATACTACTTATGTTGGCATTGTTTTTCTTACCGCAAAGCACCCCAAGAGAATCAAGCTCATTGCGTATATTACGTGATTTAAGTATTGCCTCGACAGTGGGCGTTGTTATAGCCAGTATTTGTTACGCTTTGCTTACTCGTCCGCTTGATTCTATTTCTGACTTTTTTATTGCCAATGCCAAAACCGGTGGTGGCGGTACCAATGTAGTTAACGTTATTTTAGTTGATTTTAGGGGCTTTGATACGCTGGGCGAAATTACCGTATTAGGTATTGCAGCACTAGGGATTTTTAAGCTTTTATCGCGAATTCCATTGTTTATGCCTGCAACCGACAGTGATGGCCGTTCATGGGCACGCGAGCGCCACCCTATTTTATTAGCCAGTATTTCGCAAAGCTTACTCCCGCTTGCACTGTTAGTGTCGGCTTATATTTTCTTACGTGGTCATAATTTGCCGGGCGGCGGCTTCATTGCCGGGCTTGTTACTTCTATTGCCTTTATTTTGCAGTATATGGCACATGGCTCTACTTGGATCAGTGAGCGCTTTGATGTTAATTACCGAAAAATTATTGCCTCGGGTATCGCTATTGCTATGTTCACGGGTGTGGGTAGCTGGTTTTTTGATAAGCCATTTTTAACCACGTGGTTTGACTATTTTGACATTCCATTTATTGGTAAAACAGAGTTAGCAAGTGCCATTGTATTTGACCTTGGTGTGTACTTAACCGTAGTGGGTGCCACATTGATGATATTAGCAAGCTTAGGTGATATGACCACAAGTGCAGAGCAAAAAGAAGGTGATGTTTAATGGAGTTATTATACGCGTCGTGCGTGGGTGTATTAATTAGTTGCGGTGTGTTTTTACTGCTAAGAGCACGTACTTTTCCAGTTGTGCTTGGTCTAACTATGATTTCTTACGCAGTTAACTTGTTTTTATTTTCATCGGGTCGACTAACCACAAATAAAGCTGTTGTATTAGGTACAGGTGCAGATTACGCCGATCCACTGCCGCAAGCTTTAGTGTTAACAGCCATTGTAATTGGTTTTGCAATGACCGCCTTTGTGGTTATATTAGCAATACGTGGCCGTGCAGATTTAGGTAATGACCATGTTGATGGTCACCTTGTTAAAAGTAAGTACAAGGTGAAAAAATGATTCAGCATTTAACATCGCTTCCTGTATTGCTGCCTATGCTAGCAGCTATTATTTTACTATTACCACCGTGTGGTAAAAACTTATTTGCCCGTCGTTTGGCTTCAGGCGTAATGGCCATTATTACATTTGTAGTGAGTGTTTTATTACTGATAACCGTACACAACGAAGGTATTAACGTATACGCAATAGGTAACTGGTCAGCACCATTTGGTATTGTACTTGTTGCAGATATGCTCTCTAGCTTGTTGGTAACACTTACTTCATTTTTAGGCGTAATGGTTGTGCTGTACGGATGTGCAGGCGATGATGAACACGGCAGTTTTTTTCATCCACTAATTCACTTTTTAATTTTAGGTGTAAATGGTGCATTTTTAACTGGCGATTTATTTAACGTATTTGTATTTTTTGAAGTGCTGCTTATTGCCTCTTATGCCTTGCTTATGCACGGTGGTGGCAAGCAAAAAACTAAAGCTGCATTGCACTATGTTATTTTAAACTTAGTAGGTTCGAGTGCGTTTTTAATTGGTTTAGGTATTTTATACGGTGTACTAGGCACGCTAAATATTGCCGATATGGCGCAAAAAATATCTTTACTTACTGGCGACGATGTTTATTTAGCTAAAGCCGGTGGACTATTGTTATTAGTAGTATTTGCTTTAAAAAGTGCGTTGTTGCCACTACATTTATGGTTACCAAATACCTATTCAAGTGCCGCCCCAGTTGTTGCTGCGCTATTTGCGATTATGACCAAAGTTGGTGTGTACGCCATGCTACGCGTTTATACCGTTATGTTTGGTGAGCAAGCTGGCGAACTTGAACACATGGCGCAAACTTGGTTATGGGGCTTAGCAATTGCAACGATAGTTGTAGGGGCCATAGGGGTATTAGCCGCTCAGGATTTACGTAAGATCACTGCCAATTTAGTACTGGTGTCGGTGGGTACTTTGGTGGCTTTAGTGTCGTTACAAAACATAAACGCTACGGCGGCCTTGCTATATTATTTAGTACACTCAACTTTGGTATGTGCTGCTTTATTTTTACTCGCCGATATAATTTCTATTCAACGCGGTAAAGTTGGCGACAGATTGGTAGCAGGTAGAGTGGTAAAACAGCCGTTTTTATTAGGTACGTTATTTATTATTGCAGCATTAACTGTAATAGGCATGCCGCCATTTTCAGGCTTTGTAGGCAAAATTTGGATTTTAAAAACAACACTTAATAGTGAAAATGCATTGGTGTTTTGGCCTGCTTACTTAATTACCAGTTTAGTGTTAATTATTGCACTAGCACGCGCAGGAACTAGTTTGTTTTGGGAAGGTAAGTACACAGGTAGTGAGCCAAATGACGCACCAAACGCGCATCCATTGCAAGTAATTTCTATTGTGGGGTTACTTATTAGCTCAGTAATGCTAGTTGTTTTTGGTGGTGCTATTAGTGAGTACACCATAAAGGCCGCAACCCAATTACACGACATAAGTGGTGGTATTAATGCTGTGCTTAAAGGAGGTGTTTAATGCGACTAAAAGCACGTTTTAGATTATTACCTACGCCATTTCGTAGTGTGTTTTTGTTTATAGTTTGGCTGTTATTAAATAATAGTGTGTCTGCAGGGCACTTGGTATTAGCGGCTATATTCGCGATTATTATTCCATTATTTACTATATCGTTTCGCGATCCTCAGCCGCTAATTTTAAGGCCCGGATTAGCCTTTAAACAGGTTTTTATTGTACTGTACGATATTATAGTGGCTAATTTACAAGTGGCTGTATTAATACTTGGGCCAAGTAAAAACATGCGCCCAGCATTTGTTAAAGTACCCGTAGATTTAACTCATGAAATGCCGATTACTATTTTGGCAAGCTGCGTGTCACTCACCCCAGGCACTGTGAGCGCTGAGGTATATCCTATTTTAGAATCACTTAATAAAGGTGAGCAACCAACACAGCGTTATTTGCTTATTCATGTACTTGATCTTAAAGACGAGCAAGCACTTATTAAACAAATAAAAGAGCGTTATGAGGCTCCCTTAAAGGAGATATTTCAATGTTAGAAACCGTATTATTAATTGTATTTAGCATGATTGGATTAGCGCTATTGTTAAATTTATGGCGTTTGGTAATTGGTCCATCGGTTCCCGATCGTATTTTAGCGCTCGATACTATGTATATAAACGTGATTGCGCTGATTATTTTATACAGTATAAGTATGAGCACGGGGTTGTACTTTGAAGCGGCTTTATTAATTGCAATGCTAGGCTTTATAAGCACAGTAGCATTATGTAAGTATTTACTTCGCGGCGATATAATCGAATAAGGTATAGCAATGATCAGTGAATGGATAGTATCAATATTATTATTACTAGGTGGCGTGTTTATTTTAATTGGCTCAATAGGATTAGTTAAACTGCCTGATTTTTTTATGCGCTTACATGGCCCAACTAAAGCAACTACCCTAGGTATGGCGAACATTTTAACCGCCGCTATGGTGTACTTTGCAAATACCGAACATGGCGTGAGTGTTAAAGAAGTACTTATTACTATATTTTTATTAATTACCGCACCGATTAGTGGGTATATGTTAATTAAAGCAGCCATTCATCATAAGCTCAAACCAAAAGATGGCACCAAAGGGCTTGATAATATTGAAGATTAATATTATTTATAAATGCATTTAGCGTGTAACTACCCTAGATATATTTAACTACAATAAAGCCGGATAAAGTTAATTTATTCGGCTTTGTTGTTTTTAAAGTATTTAAGTTGACCTATGTGTGACACATAGGTTTACACTACAGGTATGAATTTAGCTTTAAACTATGAATTATCACGGAGGAGCTATGTACGTTAAACAACTTGCCAATAAAATGAGCGTTACACCCGACACTATTCGCCATTACACGCGAATGCAGTTGCTCAAACCAGTCCGTAGTGTAAGTAACGGTTATCAAGAATATACAAAAACTGATCAACAGCGTTTAAAGTTTATAATCAATGCTCGTCAGTTGGGCTTTTCTGTTAAAGATATTCAGCACATTATTACTGAGTCGGAGCAAGGAAACTGCCCATGCCCATTAACACGAAAACTAATAGTTAAACGCTTAGCCGAAACCGAAGCTCTTTTTCAAGAAACGCTTAAGCTGCGCACACGAATGCAAGCGGCAGTTAAGCAGTGGCAAAGTTCTCCCGATGGCGCAACTAGCGCTGATATATGTAGTTTAATAGAGTCATTTGTTGACCCCATTAGCACTGAAGAAAATAACCCGGAGGCGTAATGAGTAATAATATTAACAGCAGCTCACAAAACTTTATTATTGAAGGGGCTAATTGTGGCAGCTGCGTAGCAAAAATAGAAAAAGCGCTAAAAACAGTATCGGGTGCACAGCGAGTAGAAATGAACTTTGCACAACGCACCGTACAAGTGGAAGGGCAAGCGGATGAAGCGGCGCTTATTGCAGCGGTAGAAAACATTGGCTATAAAGCAAAGCCCATGAGTAATGACTCAGAGCAAGATGCGCTCGATGAAAAAGCCAAAGCCGATGACGCGCATTATAAAAAATTAATGCGCAATATGATATTAGCGTTAGGCGTAGGTGCACCATTAATGCTTTATGGGCTTATTTTCGATATGAACGTAATAACCACGACTCAACGTATAGCTTGGTTTATTGTGGGTTTAGCCACGTTGGCAGTGATGGCCGTAGCCGGTAAGCAATTTTACAATGGCGCATGGCAAGCATTTAAAAACCATGCCGCCAATATGGATACGCTTATAGCGCTGGGAACCGGTACTGCTTGGTTATATTCTATGGTAGTCGTTATTACCCCTAACCTACTACCAGAGGTGGCAAGGCATGTGTACTTTGAAGCCTCAGCAATGATCATTGGTTTAATAAGCTTAGGCCTAGCATTAGAAGTAAAAGCACGCGGGCGCACCTCTGAGGCTATAAAGCGTTTAATAGGGCTGCAACCAAAAACAGCACGTGTTATTCGCGACGGGCAAGAGCGCGATATTGATATTAGCGACGTAGTAAAAAGTGATCAGGTACGAGTGCGCCCGGGCGAAAAAATATCAGTAGATGGCGAAGTGCTTGAAGGCAGTAGTAGTGTTGACGAATCAATGCTAACGGGTGAGCCTATGCCGGTTACTAAACAAATAGGCGATACGGTAGTCGCTGGTAGTATTAATAAAACCGGAACATTATTATTCAAAGCGACCCATATAGGCAGCGAAACAACACTCGCCAATATTATTAATATGGTAAAGCGGGCACAAAACTCAAAGCCGTCAATTGGTCGTTTAGCAGATGTTATTTCGGGTATTTTTGTTCCCACGGTAATGATAATAGCAATACTTGCTGGGCTTGCCTGGTTAAACTTTGGCCCTGAGCCAGCAATTGCTTATGCGGTAGTTGCTGTCACTACAGTGCTTATTATTGCTTGTCCGTGTGCGCTTGGTTTAGCAACGCCAATGTCGGTAATGGTGGGCATAGGTAAAGCTGCTGAGTCGGGAATACTGATCCGCAACGGTGAGGCACTACAAGTAACTTCTAAAATTACCACCATGATTTTAGATAAAACCGGCACCATTACCCAAGGATCGCCAACGGTAACCGATGTTATTACCTTTAATAACAGCGATGAAAACACAGTAATGCAGCACGTTGCTAGCCTAGAGAGTAGTTCAGAGCATCCATTAGCCGAGGCCATAATAAGTTATGCTAAAGCGCTAAACTTAACGCTGAGTAAAGTAACTGACTTTGATGCACTTACCGGTAAAGGAGTAATAGGGACACTTGATGGACAAACGCTGTTGTTTGGTAATAAGGCCTTAATGGATAAATACCATGTTGCAATTGACGATGCGTACGAGCAGGCACAAACATTGGCAAGTGAAGCAAAAACCCCAATGTATTTTGCAGTTAATCAACAGCTACAGGCTATTATTGCTGTAGCAGATCCTATTAAAGCAGACTCAGCTGCAGCAATTAAGCGGTTGCAAAATAAAGGCATTCACTTAGTCATGCTCACAGGTGATAACCAAGCAACAGCGCAAGCAGTTGCTAAAAAAGTAGGAATAAAGGACTTTATTGCAGAAGTACTCCCTGACGACAAAGTAAATGAAGTTATAAAACGCCAAGCAAAGGGCGAAATAGTGGGTATGACGGGCGATGGCATTAACGATGCACCGGCACTAGCACAAGCCGATGTTGGCTTTGCGATTGGCACAGGCACTGATATAGCCATAGAAAGTGGCGACATAACCCTAATGCGCGGATCGTTACACGGCCTTGCAGATGCAATTGCAGTAAGTAGCGCGACCATTTTAAATATTAAGCAAAATCTATTTGGTGCCTTTATTTATAATGTGGCGGGTATTCCAATTGCTGCTGGGTTGTTATATCCATTTTTTGGATTATTGCTTAACCCAGTAGTAGCAGGGGCTGCTATGGCACTATCATCGCTAACGGTTGTTAGTAACGCCAATAGATTACGCTTTTTTAAACCAGCAAAATCATAAGCCAAAGCCTTTAATTTAGGAGTAATAATTATGTTGATGATTAATATATTAGGCGCATTACTCATAATTGCGATTGTGTACTGGTTTTGGCTTTTTAAGCCAAAGCAAGTGCAAAGTAACGACAATAAGGTAGTTATAGTGGTTGATAACGGTATATACCAGCCGGCGCAAATTAAAGTTGTTGCAGGTAAAGAGTTAACACTTAACTTCGATCGCCAAGATAGTGCACCATGCAGCGAAACAGTCATATTTCCACAGCTTGATATAAGTAAAACCCTCGTAATGGGCGATGCTAATACCTTAAAAATACCCGAGCTTAAAGTAGGTGAGTACGACTTTCACTGCCAAATGCAAATGTATAAAGGTAAGCTAATAGTGCAGTAATAGTTGAGCTAAACGTATTGTTAGCGCGTATTGGCTTATCATATTTACAGCTTGGTTGGACTTTGCAATTTTATGAATAAACTAAACCCTAAAAAGTTACTTAATAGTAAGTGGACTGCAGTACCTGCAATCAATAAAGAAAAACACTTTATTATTATAGAGGTTGAGTACGATGAGGATAGCAACGTGATTGCGTGCGTTACTGAAGCAATAATTTCAAAAAGCCAATACCCAATTAGTTGGCGAGATTTAAAAAACGCACAAAATTGGTTACAAGGCTGGAAATAACAACTAATTCCACTTCTCGTAAAAATAATAAAGCCGCTGCATTAAGATTATGTAGCGGTTTTTTGTTTCAATTCACTGCTAATCACCTGCATTCGCCAAATGGCGACAAAAATTATCATTTACTTTAAAACACTTCATAAATGCTGAATAAATAAAATTAATTATAAAAAGCTATTAAATTTCAATGCTTTATTATTTGTTTTTTTATTTAATAATTTATAAAAAGTAAATTGTTCATGGTGGGTTTATTACAAAATCAACTTAAAGCAGCCAGTAGTGGCTTATTTGCGCTGTGTTGTGTCTTTTTTATTAAAGTTAACCTTATGATTTTTAAGCTTTAATTATTTAACATCAAACAGCTGTTGCTAAAAAGCAACAAAAAATCATTATAAAACACCCTCAAACGGCTTAAATAAGTATAAGTAACTGTTTTTATTGTGATTTAAAAACATGGCACCGAAGTTGTAATACCTAAGCTGTATTGAGCAAAACAAGATTAAAGTTAAACAGCTTAAATCATAACCCAATGAAGGAATTACATTATGAAAACATTTAAATCAACACTGGTACTAATGGCTTTAGCTTCTTCATCAGCGGCTTTTGCAGCAACAGATTTTGACACACTCGATGTAGATGGTAATGGTGCAATTAGCCAAGCAGAAGCGTCGGTAGATGCAGAGCTTATGAGTAAATTTACTGAGCTTGATACTGACCAAAATGGTGAGTTATCTAAAGAAGAATTTTCTAAGGCATAAGCCTTAAGCCCTACAACACAATTAATATTCTGAGTTGCCAAAGACAACCTAAATAGGCAAGGGAGCCTTTGATAAAGAATAATAAGGAAATTCAAGTGTTCACGGGAAAGTTAATACATTTATATTACATAGACTTGAAGGATTAAATTATGAAAAAGTTACAATCAACACTGGTTTTAATGGCATTAGCGTCTTCATCTGCAGTATTTGCAGGCACCGACTTTGAAACACTTGATGTAGATAGCAGTGGCACAATTAGCCAAGCCGAAGCGTCGGTTGCCGCTGAGTTAATGGAGCAATTTGCAGAGCTTGACGTTGATGGCAACGGTGAGCTTTCTAAAGAAGAATTTGCTGAGTATTAATTTTCAGCACATTAATTTACAGAATATGGATTTTTGAAAAGGATTTTCACTTTATTATTTTTTATTAAACAGGCTTTAAGCTTAAGGATAACACAATGAAAACATTACATAAGACATTAGCACTAATCGCACTAGCATCATCTTCAGCGGCATTTGCAGCAGTAGACTTCGACTCATTTGATACAGATGGCGACGGCGTTATTAGCCAAACAGAAGCGCAGGCAAACCCGCAGCTTGCACAAATATTTGATGAATTAGATGCAGATGGTAATGGTGAACTTTCTAAAGAAGAGTTTGCAGCAGTTCAATAATGCTACCCATTTCTAACTAAATAATGATAATACGTACTAAAAAGCAGCCAATTGGCTGCTTTTTTGTTTGCCCAGCGAAGCTGGCAAACCCGATAGGCTGAAAGATGCCTTGGAAGATAATCTGAATGGCAAGGGCGTCACTGGCCAACGGTGGGGTCTGAAGGAAGCCATAAGAAGTTAGAGGTACA
>NZ_JAATTW010000047.1:0-25768 GCF_013414205.1 Pseudoalteromonas sp. MIP2626 | reverse complement strand
TAGCGAAACTAATTACGGATTATTCACGATCATTTAGATCGGTCAACCGATCAATTAACCTTAACTGATCGGCATTACTTCTTTATTACTATTTAATATTTTCTGAAACCTCAATCATTACCGTTTGATCTACTTGTATAAGCCCGCGCTTTGGCCGGTCTAAATCTATAATAATAAATACGATTAAAGTAATTAACAAAGAAACCAATACTATGGGCACAATCATTCGCTTACCACTTAGTCCTGCGGAATAACCCATAATGCCGCCAGACGAAATAAAAACAATAAAGAGCAGTATTAATACCACCTCAGGTACATGCATTTGCAATAAAGCATTTCGCTTTCCTTGGCTGTCTATTACATCATTAAGCGATTTTACAAACGCTCCTGTAGTTACAGGCCTTGGGTCAACATTTGTGGCTGCGATAGCCAATGACCATAACTGACGCTGTAGGTTGGCTATTTTATTATTGTAGTCGTTACGCTGCGCGTGTTTGGTTAAATCTAATTGGCCTATAGCAACTCGTAAGTCTACATACTCTTTAAATAATTCATTGGCTTGTTTTTTGTATTCTTGTGGCAGTAATTCAACCCGTAATATGGCTGTGCCGATTGTGTTTGCTTCATCTATTAACGCCATGCTGCGGTTATCATACCGTTGCATCGACATGCTAAATGTAAAACCCAGTAGTAATGCTAACAAACCTAATATACTGCCCTGAATAGAACCCGTTAGCGTCTTAACCTCACTGTCGGTTCTGCCTTGAATAAACCGCCCTGCTCTAAAGCCTATTTCGTTAAAAATAACGATCGCAATAAACAATGTAACTGCAATTAATACACTGCTGTATCCATAAAGTAATTCATCTTCGAACATAATTTAGTAAATTCCACTGGCCATTATTTGGGTGTACTTTTTAAAGCGTACTCAACAAAGTTATACTTTAAAGATACGGTAAATTTAAACTGGAAGTAAGTAAAATTAAGTTAAGGGCTGATTCACCAACCTGCCTTAACGCTAAACATTATAGTCGTGATCGCCTCGTCTTTTCATTTCACTCATAACCAGCTCAACCATTTGTTGTTTTATTGCTGCTTGCTCTGATTTTAACTCCCCTAATTGCCGCTCTAGTATATCTATTTGCTCTTGTTGTTGTGAGTTTTTATATTTTTTAGACCCTAAATGCTCAACATCAATAGCTAAACTAGCATCACTTTTATTTGGCTCATTTGCGGTGCTATTTATGGTTAAACTGCTTTGAATTGGACTTTGTTTGAGTTTGTTAATTTGCTCTTGCAATGCAATAACCCGCCCTAAAAAGTGCTTATACACTTTTTCTAGGTTTTTATATTGATCGCCAAACGTTGCGTTATCTTCCCTGTACTTTTGTGCTTTAGTGTCTAAGAACTTTGATAAAACATATTTTGGCTCAGCCTCTGTCTCACCTTCAGCAAGTTGCTTATCTGGTTGTGTTAAAGGCTGAGTATTAAGGCTGTATGCATGGTGTAAAGGGGGCGCTGGTGAAATCTTCATTACTTTATCCCTAAAATAGCTTTGTCACTATTATAGGTATCGACCTAACATTAAAATTCTTGAGTAACGTTTACAGGCTGGCTAAAAGCAAAAAGCCCCACTTTATGAAAGCAGGGCTTAAGTAATTATTACTTAAAATAATATTACGACTCAATAGCCAATAACTCAACTTCAAATATAAGCAGTGATGCCGGTGGAATGCTGCCCACACGTTTTTCACCGTAAGCCAGTTGATGCGGTACATAAAGTAGGTATTTATCGCCGGGGCTCATAAGTTGCAGACCTTCGGTCCACCCTTTAATAACTTGATGTAAACCAAAGCTAATAGGGGCTTTACGCTCAACTGAGCTGTCAAATACTGTGCCGTCTATTAACGTACCGTGGTAATGCACATTAACCATGCTTTTGGGGTTAGGCTTGTCATCGCTTTGCCCTTGGTGCAATACTTTGTACTGCAAGCCTGAAGCGGTCTCTTGTACGCCATCTACTTTTGCATTAGCTGCCAAAAAATCAGCTTCTATTTGCGCGTTAATACCCACTTGTTGTTTGGCTTTTTTGCTGTTTTTAAATATTAAAAAGCAAAATATGGCGATAATTACCGCTAATATTATATTAAGCATAGTTAATTTTTTTCCTCTTCTGGTTCTGCGTCTTTTTCATCTTCGCTATCGCCGTTTACAATGTCTGCAATATCTTTAAGTCGTGCTAAGGCTAGGCCGTTTACTGAGTTTTCAGGATAGTGCCCGTCAACTAAATCGCCAGCTTCTAAATCCATCAGTAAGTTAAGTGCCTGATCTACCGTCTCTACTGCGTAAATATTAAATTTACCAAGTTCAACTGCATTAAGTATTTCCTCATCTAACACTAAGTTAACTTGGTTAGATTTAGGAATGATCACGCCCTCTTCGCCAGTTAAACCGCGCATTTTACACAGTTTAAAAAAGCCTTCTATTTTTTCGTTTACGCCACCAATAGCTTGTACATCGCCATGTTGGTTAATTGAGCCTGTAAGCGCAATTGATTGACTCAGTGGTAAACTAGTAATAGCCGAAATTAACGCGCATAACTCGGCAAGTGACGCGCTATCGCCATCTATGTAGCCATAACTTTGTTCAATTGCAATATTTGCACTGAGCGTTAAGCTAAAGTGCTGCGCGTATTTATTGCCTAAATAGCCGGTAAGTAGCATTACCCCTTTAGAGTGAATTGCTTTACCTAGCTCGGCTTCGCGCTCTACATCTAAAACGCCATCGGCACCGGCATAAACTGTTGCCGTAATACGCGCAGGTGTACCAAATGAGGTATCGCCAATATGCAGTACAGTTAAACCATTTACTTTGCCTATGGCTTGGCCTTGCGTGGCAATAAGGGTGTGCCCTTCTTTAATATCACTGAGCATGTTTTCGCTAATTTGCCCAGTACGATACTGTTTACCTTCAATGGCTTCGTCAATATGATGAGCGTCTATAACCGTTAGCTTGTCTTGTTTGGCATAATAACTTGCTTCGGCTACCAGCTCTAACACATCGGCAAAGCGGGCAGAGAGTTTATTATGATGCTCGGCTTGGCGATAACTAAATTTGAGCAAGCGCACCATTGCGGCTTCTGTAGTGGTGCATTTTAAAACGTGCTCGCAATAGTCAGTTACTTTGGTAATAAATTGGTACTGTAATTTATCGCTACTCGGTAAGTAGTAGTCAAAGTCGGCTAGTATTCTAAACAGCTCAGCAAATTCTTCGTCGTACTCACCTATGGTGTAGTACAGCTCGCGCGAGCCTAATAATATTATTTTTACATCTAGCGGAATTAACTGCGGGCGCAACGTAAAACTGCTGCCTACAACGCTATCTTGATACGGTAAGTCATTTTTAATTTGATGGGTTTTAAGCGATAGTTTTAAACCATCCCACACTTGTGGGTTAGCCATTACTTTTTCGGCGTCCATCATTAAATAGCCACCGTTAGCACGATGCAATGCGCCGGCCTGAATTGAGCGATAGCTAGTTATAAGCGAGCCTTGTGAGGTAGCGTACTCAACCTTGCCAAATATGTTGCCAAACGTTGGGTTAGGCTCGTAAACCACAGGAGCGGCGTCGCCTTCTTTAAACTCAACTAAAATATTGGGCGCAAAAAAGTCAGTAAGCATGCCTTTGCGATCAAAGTCTTCTTTGTTTTCTTCGCTTTCGCCTTCATCGTCTAACCACTCAAGCACAGCGTCAATAATTTCTACGCGAATGTCTTTTAAATAACGCAGCACGCCAATATGGCTGGCATATTTATGCTCTAAGTCTTTTAATAAGGGCTTAGTTGCTTGCTCGGCAGTCGACTTTTTAAGGTTACGTAGCTTTTCGGTAGATTCACGTTTCCAGCGCGGCAGCTCAATAAGTGCTTCTATTAATGTGTCTTCGAGTTTTTCAATTCTTTCAAAAAAGGTTTCACGTAGCTCATCTTCAAGGTGCGAAAATTCATTATCGCTTAGCTGCTTGCCACCTATTAATGGAGCAAAGCCTACTACGCCTTTTTCTTCAATAAGCGCCACACTTTGTTCAAGCGCCGCAATTTCTACCGCGGTAATAGCACCGTCATAGGCGTCGTTAAATTCACGGTCTATGGATTTCTTTTTGCGCTGGTACGCAGGGTTGTCAAATGCGGCAGGAAAGGTGTCGAGCACTTCGTCAATAAAAGCATCAATGTCATCGGCAAGCTTTTTACTTTGCCCAGCTTGCATAAACAGTGCGATAGGCTCGCGGTGGTCGTCGTAATTATTTACATACAACCACTCATTAGGCGTTACTCTGCCTTTGGCATGCTCTTTTAGTTTGTCTTTTACTAGGGTAAAACGTCCATGTGCAGCTTCGCCCATTACGTATACGTTATAGCCAGGTAAATCCATACCGAGTGAAAAGTCTAATGCACTTTGCGCCCGTTGTTGGCCTATAAAAGTAAAATGCTCTGGGTATGGGTTGCTCATGCAAGTATGCACGTGGCTAGTAGAAATGCTCGGCGCAAGCTTTGATACAGGTAGTGGCAGTAATTTTTTCGTCATTCTAACTTCTTTGTTTACCAGCGTATTCACTGGCTTTTGGCGTATTAAGTGGCCTGCAGCCACTTAATACTTATATTTAGGGTTGCAAAGCCTTACGGCTAAAATAGATTCCATCACACTCTAAACAAGGTGTTATTTGCGTAGCATGATAAACATCGTAACTATGGTTACAATTCTTACATACTAATGTGCCCATGGCTATCCATTCGCCTACGTGATATATGCCATTGTGCTTAAAATCTTGGCTAAGTGAGTTCCACTCTAGCTGTGTTTTGTCTTCTATGTGCGAAAGCTCATACCATAATGATTCTTTAAGCTCTTGCCATGCAAGCGAATTATAGTGGGTTTCGTGCTCTTGCAAGTGTTCTAAATCGCGCATTAAGTAGTTACGATAAAGTTGATACTTTTCTTCTCCTAAATTTTTAAGTGCCTGCTCAGATTCAACAAATCGTTTTACCGCCTCTTTTAATTCATGATCTTTTACATCTTTTAACCAAAGCGTTAAATCGTTTAGCCATGTTTTGTAGTCAGCCATTTTCTTACTCCTGCAAATTTAGGGCATATTTAGATTTGTAGGTTGAACCTATTAGGGCTGTTAAATCAACCTTTAACCTATGCTTTTCAGCAACTAGCTTACAAAAGTATAGGTTAACCTGCACTGAAAGTTATAATTTAATAAAAGCGTGTTTATGGCGCTATAAATAGCGGTTTATTTGGGTTATCCTAGAGCTAATTTTTTATTAGTCGTAAGAAGTCTGGAACCGTAGATGCAAGAGCAATATAACCCTCAAAAAATAGAGTCAAAAATCCAACGTTACTGGGAAGAAAACAAAGTATTTAAAGTTACGGAAGATGAGAGCAAAGAAAAGTATTACTGCCTTTCTATGTTCCCCTACCCGAGCGGTCGACTCCATATGGGTCACGTGCGTAACTACACTATTGGTGACGTTGTATCTCGCTTTCAGCGCTTAAAAGGCAAAAACGTAATGCAACCTATGGGTTGGGATGCGTTTGGTTTACCTGCAGAAAACGCGGCTATTAAAAACAAAACAGCCCCTGCAAAATGGACCTACGAGAATATTGACTACATGCGTACCCAACTTAAGCAGTTAGGTTTTGGTTATGACTGGGATCGCGAAATTGCCACCTGTCATCCAGAATACTATAAATGGGAACAATGGTTTTTCACTAAGTTGTACGAAAAAGGCTTAGTGTACAAAAAAATGTCGACGGTTAACTGGGATCCGGTAGATCAAACTGTATTAGCTAACGAGCAAGTTATTGACGGTCGCGGTTGGCGTTCGGGCGCTGTGGTTGAGCAAAAAGAAATTCCACAGTGGTTTATTAAAATTACCGACTACGCACAAGAACTACTTGACGATTTAGACAAGTTAGAAGATTGGCCTGAACAAGTTAAAACCATGCAGCGCAACTGGATTGGTCGCTCTGAAGGGTGTGATATTGAATTTAAACGCACTGATAACAACGAAACATTTAGCGTTTATACCACGCGTCCAGATACCTTTATGGGTGTGACTTATGTAGCGGTTGCTGCAGGCCACCCAATTGCTAAAGAAGCGGCTAAAAATAGCGATTCTGTGGCACTGTTTGTTGAAGAATGTAAAAACAACAAAGTAAGTGAAGCCGACATGGCAACCATGGAGAAAAAAGGCATAGCAACTGGCTTTTTTGCTACTCACCCACTTACTGGTGAGCAAGTACCAATTTGGATCGCTAACTTTGTACTAATGCATTACGGCTCAGGCGCGGTAATGGCAGTGCCTGCACACGACCAACGTGACTTTGAATTTGCAACAGCCTACGGCCTTGATATTAAACAAGTGATTGCGCCAGTTACGGGCTCTGACCTTGAAGTAAACCTAAACAAAGAAGCGTTTACCGATAAAGGTGTATTGGTTAACTCGGGTGAATTTGACGGCCTTGATTTTGACGCGGCATTTAATGCCATTGCCGATAAGTTAGAAGCCTTGGGTGTGGGCGAGCGTAAAGTAAACTTCCGCCTGCGTGATTGGGGCGTAAGCCGCCAACGTTACTGGGGTTCACCAATTCCAATGCTTAGCGACGAAGACGGTAACGAACTTGCTGCAACCGACGAGATGCTGCCAGTACGCTTACCAGAGGACGTAGTAATGAATGGCGTTACATCGCCAATCAAAGCTGATCCTAACTGGGCAAAAACCACCATGAATGGCGCACCAGCGTTTCATGAAACCGATACCTTTGACACCTTTATGGAATCGTCTTGGTATTACGCTCGTTACTGTAGCCCACGTCATGACGAAGGCATGCTAGACCCAACAGCGGCTAACTATTGGTTACCAGTAAACCAATACATAGGCGGTATTGAACACGCTATTTTACATTTATTGTACTCGCGCTTTTTCCATAAACTATTACGCGACTTTGGTTTAGTTGATTCAGACGAGCCATTTGACCGCTTACTTTGTCAAGGTATGGTATTAGCCGAAACGTTTTATCGTAAAGATGAAAAAGGGGCTGATATTTGGATTTCGCCAAGCGACGTAAATACCGAAACAGACGACAAAGGCCGCGTAACTAAAGCATGGCATAAAGTTGATGGTAACCCGGTGTTTTCATCTGGCATGAGCAAAATGTCAAAATCGAAAAATAACGGTATTGACCCACAGCATGTTATTGCACAATACGGCGCCGACACTGTACGTTTATTTATGATGTTTACAGCACCACCAGAGCAAACGCTAGAATGGTCTGACGCGGGTGTTGAAGGGGCACATCGCTTCTTAAAACGTGTGTGGAAATACGCGGTTGATGTTAAAACAGTTGGTTTTCAACCACTCAATAAAACAGCATTAAATAACGAGCAAAAAGTACTGCGTCGCGATTTACACAAAGCAATTGCTAAAGTGAGTGATGATGTTGAACGTCGTCAAACCTTTAATACTGCTATTGCGGCAATTATGGAGCTGTCTAATAAACTATTAAAAGCACCGTTAAATAGTAAGCAAGATGTAGCGATAGCTAACGAAGCGCTTGAAGCAATGCTTATTATGCTTGCACCTATTACGCCGCATTTGTCGCACCAATTATGGCAAGAGCTAGGTAAAGAAGGCGATATAGTTAACGCTTCATGGCCAGAGGTTGATCAGTCGGCTTTGGTTGAAGATGAAAAGTTAATTATTATTCAAGTTAACGGAAAACTACGCGCTAAACTAACCGTTGCAGCCGATGCCACAAAAGAGCAAGTAGAAGCACTCGCTTTTGAACAAGCAAGCGTAACTAAATACACTGACGGCGTTACCGTTCGTAAAGTTATTTACGTACCGGGTAAACTGCTTAATGTGGTAGCTAATTAATATGGCCGCTTTTAACGCCATTAAAAACGGACTAGCCTTAGTGCTAGTCTGTTTTTTATTAACTAGCTGTGGCTTTCATTTAAAAAAAGCCTCTAGCTTGCCAGACGATCTAAAACAAATAACCCTCATTGGCGACGATGAAAAGTCAGCGTTATTTAGCGCCTTAAAAAGTGAGCTTATTGCCAGTGACGTTAAACTAGTTGCGGCTAGTAAAAAGTCGGCACAGCTTTATTTATTTAAAGATCAGCTTGAACGTCAAACCTTGTCGTTGTTTCAAAATGGCCAAGTAGCAGAATACGAACTTACTTACAGTGTTGCGTTTGTGATCAATCGTCCTAATGCTGAGCCAATAGAAAAGCGCTTTGAGTTATATCGTAATTATCAAGACGATCCTGACAATGCATTAGCCAAAGCAAAAGAGCTTGCACTCCTTATTAGCGAAATACGCCAACAAGCTAGTCGTCGTATTCTTAGAGAGTTGTCGCAACTATAATGCGCTGTTACGCTAATCAATTACCGAGTGAACTAAAAAAAGGCTTAAAACCCTTTTACTTAGTGTTTGGTGAAGAGCCTTTTCAAGAAGCGCAATGTGTACAACAAATTCGCGCAATTGCTAAAGAGCAAGGCTTTGATGAAGTAATTAAATTTACTTTAATGCAAGGTTTTGATTGGCAAGAAATTATAGCTCAATATCAAAGTATGTCGCTGTTTAGCGCCCGCACTATTATTGAGCTTGATTTAAACCAGCAAAAGCCAGGAATTATTGGCAGCAACACGTTTAAAAAAATTATTGAGCTAATAAACCCCGATACCATTTTAATTATTAAAGGCGCTAAAGCCAGCCAAGACGTACAACGCAGTGCTTGGTTTAAAGCGCTTGATAAACACGGTTTATTTGTACCTTGCTATCCGCTTACCGGTACGCATGTAAAGCGTTGGTTAGATGAGCAATGCCAGCGTTTATCTCTTAATATGCAAAATGAGGCAAAGCTGAGTTTAATTAGCGCCACTGAAGGTAATTTACTGGCGTGTTTTCAAGAACTCGAAAAACTCTCATTACTACACGCCAATGCGCTCATTACACAACAATTAGTAATGCAAGGGCTATTAAATCAAGCCAAGTTTGATATTTTTGATTTAAGCGACGCACTATTAAACGGCCAAGCTAAACAAGCAATAAAAGTGCTGAATAAACTGGCCAGCGATAACACCGAAGTGGTGAGTATTTTATGGGCAATAACCAAGGAGCTTAACACCTTAATTGATGTGCAAATTGGTTTACTTAATGGCGAGCCCATTGCTAATTTATTTAAGCAAAAAGCAATATGGAAAAACCAACAAGCGCCAGTACAAAGTGCTATAAACAGGTTAAGTATTCATACCCTTGAGCAAATTAGCTCTGAGCTTGCAATATTTGACGCCAGCTACAAACAAGGTAACTTAATTGCGCCCTATCAAGCACTCGCGCATATTTGTATTAAGTTTTGCCAACCGCTGAATATTTCGCTGCCATGTCATCCTGTTAATTAAAATGCAGAATTTAACATGATCGCAATTTTTGGTGGCACTTTCGACCCCGTTCATTTGGGGCACATTAATATGGCAAAGCAATGCGTAAATGCACTTAACTTAAATACGTTGTACTTTATGCCTTGCGCACTGCCCGCCCACAAAATGGCTCCTGGCATTAGCACCGAGCACCGAGTAGCTATGCTCAATGCAGCAATTGCGCCTTACCCTTTTTTTCAACTCGATTTAAGAGAGTTGCACCGCACTGGGCCTTCTTATTCTTTATTGAGTTTACAAGAATTAAGAGCACAGCATCCAAACACGCCAATTGTGTTTTTAATTGGCATGGACTCGTTTAATAACCTCGATAAATGGTATCAGTGGCAAGCAATCACGCAACTTTGCCATATTGTGGTGTATCAACGCCCTGGGCAGCAATGTGCTGTTAGTGGCCATTTACAGCATTATATGCAACAAGCGCAAGTTAATAATGCAAAAACCCTTTCACATACGGTTGCCGGTAAACTTTATTTTTTACCCGGTGAAATGCTCGATGCAGCATCGAGTAATATTCGCCAACAACTTAAAAATACTAATAAAAAGAATGAACTATTACCCGATGCAGTGAGTCTGTATATAGAGCGCCATGCGCTTTACCAAAATGATGATAATACTAATTAACCTTGACAAGTGAATACTCTGCAAGAGTCATTGGTATAAAACCCCTAGCATGTTAAAATGCACGCTATTAAATTTAAAATTGAGACAAAACCTTGGATTCGAAACAACTACTCGCTTTTGCAATAGATAAAATTGAAGATATGAAAGCACGCGATGTGATTCATATTGACGTAACAGCAACATCAGACATTACAGACTACATGGTTGTATGCTCTGGCACATCTAAACGTCATGTTCTGTCAATTGCTGATAATTTAGCAAAAGAGGCTCGCCACGCAGGTGAAGAACCTTTAGGTTATGAAGGCCAAAGCGACGGTGAATGGGCATTGGTTGATTTAGGTGATGTGGTTGTACACGTGATGCAAAACGAAGCACGTAGCTATTACGATCTAGAAAAACTGTGGGGCTAGTAATAAACACCCACTTATTTTAGACAGGCTTGGAAGTAACACGTGAAAATACAAATGATTGCCGTTGGTACAAAAATGCCAGCTTGGGTAGAAACCGGATTTACAGAGTATCAACGTCGTTTTGCTAAAGATATGGCACTTGAACTGATTGAAATCCCAGCCGGAAAACGTGGTAAAAATGCAGATATAAAACGCATTTTACATATTGAAGGTGAAAAAACCTTAGCAGCTATTCCTAAAGGCAACCGTATTGTTACTCTAGAAGTAACAGGTAAACCACTTGATACCCACGAACTTGCTAAAAACATGGAAAAATGGCAACTCGATGGCCGCGATGTAAGTTTACTTATTGGCGGTCCTGAAGGACTTGCACCAGAGTGTATTGCTGCCTCTGAGCAAAAATGGTCGTTATCTAACTTAACTTTACCGCACCCTTTGGTGCGTATTATTGTTGCTGAAAGCCTATACAGAGGCTGGAGCTTAAATAACAACCATCCTTATCATCGCGAGTAATCCTTGCCATGTTAAAACAAAGACCCACTATTCGCGACCATTCAGCAGAGGCAAACTTATTTGCACGGCGTGCGTTTGTGGGTTTTATTTTTATATTAGCTCTAATTGCTATTTTACTCTCGAATTTATATAAAATTCAGGTAGATGATCATCAAAACTACCAAACTCGCTCCAACGACAACCGTATTAAAGTTATTCCAATTGCGCCTAACCGAGGTTTAATTTACGACCGCAATGGCGTATTACTTGCCGAAAACAAACCCGTTTATAATCTTGAGGTTATTCCTGAAGATGTTGCAGACCTGCCGCTATCGCTTGAACAAGTAAGTAAAATAATAACCATAAGCGAGCAAGAAAAAACCGACTTTTTAGACGATATAAAACATACGCGGCGTTTTAAAAGCCAAGTACTAAAAGCACGTTTAGATGAAACAGAAGTTGCTAAATTTTCAGTAAACCAACATAAATTTCCGGGCTTTAGTATTGAAGCTCGCCTCGCCCGCTATTATCCGTTTGGCGATACCCTTACCCATGCACTGGGCTATGTGGCTAAATTAAACAGAAAAGAGCTAAATAAATTAACTCAAGAAGATCAAGCTACAAATTATCGCGCCACTCACGACATTGGCAAACTCGGCATCGAAAAGTATTACGAAGAACTCTTGCATGGCCAAGTGGGCTCGCAGCATGTTGAAGTTAATAATCGCGGTAGAATAATTCGCACTTTAAGCATGCTCCCCCCGCAACCAGGGAGCGACTTAGTACTCACACTCGATATTGGTTTACAGCAAATTGCCCAACATGCGCTTAAAGATATGCGTGGTGCTATTGTCGTTATGGACGCTAAAGATGGCGGTGTACTTGCGCTTTATTCTAACCCTAGTTACGACCCTAATTTATTTGTGCACGGCATAAGCAGCAAAAACTATAAAGCCTTACTAAACCCAGACCGCCCGTTAATTAATCGTGCAACTCAAGGTCGTTATGCACCTGCCTCTACTGTAAAACCACATATGGCTATTTTAGCCCTAGAAGAGAATATAGTCAGCGAAAGTACTTCTATGTGGGATCCTGGTTTTTTTCAAATTCCAAATGTAGAGCATAAATGGCGCGACTGGAAACGTTGGGGTCATGGTCATGTTGATGTATACAAAGCAATTGAAGAGTCGTGCGATACCTATTTTTACGATGCAGCTTATCGCTTAGGTATTACTAAAATAAGTAACTTTATGTCGCGTTTTGGCTTTGGTGAACTCTCTGGTATTGATATTCATGAAGAAACTACGGCAATACTGCCCTCAAAAGAGTGGAAAGAAAATCGCTTTAAAGAGTCATGGTGGCGTGGTGACACTATTTCTGTAGGCATAGGCCAAGGCTATTGGACCGCCACTCCAATTCAGATTGCAAATGCGACAAACATTTTAGTAAACCGTGGTATTAACCATCCGCCACATTTAGTGCAAGTCGTTAAAAAAGATAACGACATTATACAAATCAATAATGAAGAAAAGCCCCCTGTAATATTAAAAAACCCTCATCATTGGCAAATTGCTTTAGATGCAATGCACAACACAGTAAAAAAAGTATCGGGTACTGCGCATAAAGCATTTAAAGGGACTAATTATGACTCTGCTGGTAAAACGGGCACAGCACAAATAGTAAGTATTGCTCAAGGCGAACGCTACGATGCTGATGCGTTAAAAGAGCGACAACGCGACAACACTATTTATATTGGTTTTGCACCGTATAACGATCCCAAAATTGTAGTGTCTGTAATATTAGAAAATAACCATGGTGGTGTGCAAATTGCCCGGCAACTTATGGATTACTACTTTGCAGCCAACCCCGTTAATCTTGCAAGGAATAACATCCCATGACCGCTTTGCACGATAAACGCTCAATTTGGATGCGCCTACATATAGACTTACCCTTATTTATTGCGCTGCTAATAATGATGGTCGGTAGTATCACTATTGTGTACAGCGCCAGTGGCCAAGACAACGCCATGATGATCCGCCATATTACGCGTATGGGCGGTGCAATTGTAGCTATGTTCGTATTAGCGCAGCTATCTCCTGCTACTTTAAAGCGCTTAGTTATACCGCTTTATTGCTTAGGGTTATTAATGCTGGTTGGAGTGTTATTATTTGGAGTGAGTTCTAAAGGTGCTCAGCGCTGGCTAGACTTAGGTATCACTCGCTTTCAACCATCTGAATTAATGAAGCTTGCAGTCCCCATGATGGTTGCTTGGTATATAGGACGTAATCACTTACCCCCTCGCCCACTGCATTTAATTATTGGTTTTGTAATTATGATGCTACCGACGCTACTAATTAAAGAGCAGCCCGACTTAGGCACTTCTATATTAATTGCCAGCTCAGGTGTTTTTGTATTGTTTTTATCGGGTTTGAGCTGGCGTTTAATTGGTTTTTTAAGCTCTATCGTAGCACTCGCTGCATGGCCTTTTTGGCACTATGGTATGCACGATTATCAAAAGCAACGAGTACTTACTTTTTTAGATCCTGAAAGCGACCCGCTTGGCTCTGGCTATCATATTATTCAGTCTAAAATTGCGATTGGCTCTGGTGGCATTGAAGGTAAAGGTTGGTTACAGGGTACGCAATCGCAACTTGAATTTTTACCAGAGCGCCATACAGACTTTATATTTTCGGTGTTAAGTGAGGAATTTGGCTTATTTGGGGTGTGTATTTTACTCAGTTTATATTTATTTATTATTGGCCGCGGTTTATACATTGCCGTTAATGCACAAGATGCCTTTGGCAAGTTATTAGCTGGCTCACTTACACTGACATTTTTTGTTTATGTGTTTGTAAATATAGGCATGGTATCGGGTTTATTACCCGTTGTAGGTGTACCGCTTCCACTAATAAGTTATGGTGGTACGTCTATGGTGACGCTGATGGCCAGTTTTGGCATTATTATGTCTATTGCAACTGATAAAAGGATGCTTTTAAAATAATGCAATTTTATACTCGATTTTTTACTATCAGCTTTGTCCTAATACTTTTAAGTGCTTGTAGTAGCTCAAATAACACCCCAAGCAGTCGCTACAGCATGCGCCATGATGCTGCACCATTACGTGCGCCTACCACATTAGAAATGCAAGACGCTGTAGTGGTTAAAGTTACTAAAAGTGCCAGCGCAAGCCGGCCTTATACCGTATTAGGTAAAAGTTATACGCCTATGCTTGACGAGACTGGTTATGCAGAGGAAGGCATTGCATCGTGGTACGGCCGTAAATTTCATGGTTATCATACTTCAAATGGCGAAATATACGATATGTTTGCCATGACCGCCGCTCATAAAACACTGCCCTTACCTAGCTTTGTAAAAGTAACAAATACCAGTAATAATAAATCTGTCATTGTGCGCGTAAATGACCGTGGCCCATTTCATGAAGATAGAGTGATTGATTTATCCTACGCAGCCGCATACAAACTAGGTTATTACACCCATGGTACAGCCAAGGTTAAGCTTGAAGCAGTTACGCTTGACAATTCGACTGCGCATTTAACCTATATTCAGGTAGCAGCAGGTAGTACACTAGCAAATATTGAAGCACTGGCTAGTCGTTTACGCCTCGATTATAAATTACCCACTAATATCGTGCAAAAAGACGATATTTTCAGGTTGCATTTAGGGCCAATTAAAGACGCCCAGCATGCACAGCAAGTATTAACACAATTAAAACAAAACCAATTTAAAAACGCGTTCTTGCTTTACACTCAGTAAGACTAATACCCAAACCACCCCAAGATGCAGAATTCAGCGTTGCACTGGGACTTAATATCTAGGCGTTACTTTGCTGAAATGGTAATCCCTTTTAAAAAGTAACAACACAGAGAGTAAGCTCCAGTGAAACGCCCTGGAGGTTGGTTTAAAAACGATTTATACTGCGTTATTGATTTGAACAATAGAGTGACTATTATTTGTAATCAATGCCTTGCCTAAATCGTTTTTAATTCCAACGACGCCCGCATCTAGGGGTAGTTTGGGTATGTGAATGGGCTAACGCAAATCTTTAACTTTAACCATTAATGAGTATGATGAAATCTATTAAACATAAAATTCTCAACGGGGTATGCGGCCTAGTTTGTTCTGCCGCCGTATTTTCAGCCACCGCACAAATTATTCCAGCACCTCCTCAAGTTAATGCTAAAGGTTATTTTTTAGTAGACTTTACAACTGGTAAAGTTATTGCCCAAGGTGAAGCTGATACAAAGTTAGCACCTGCTAGTTTAACTAAAATGATGACCAGTTATGTTATAGGCACAGAAGTTAAAGCCGGTAATATTGCACCTACCGACATGGTTACGGTTAGCGAAAAAGCATGGGCTAAAAACTTTCCAGAATCATCTAAAATGTTTATTGAAGTAGGTAAACAAATTAGCGTTGATGACCTAAACCACGGAATAATTATTCAATCAGGTAACGATGCCTGCGTTGCTATGGCAGAGCACATTGCCGGTAGCGAAAGCGCTTTTGCTGATTTAATGAACGCCCACGCTGCAAAATTAGGCATGAGCAACACTCACTTTATTAATAGCCACGGCCTTGATACCGACGCGCACTATACAACACCGCGTGATATGGCAACACTTGGCGGCGCACTTATTCGCGATGTACCCGATGAGTACGCACTTTATAAGAAAAAGTCATTTACTTATAACGGCATTAAACAATACAACCGCAACTCATTATTATGGGATGAAAGCCTAGACGTAGACGGTATTAAAACCGGCCATACATCAGATGCAGGCTACAGCTTAGTAACCTCTGCAACTAAAAACGATATGCGTTTAATTGCCGTTGTTATGGGTACTTCAAGCGAGCGCGCACGTAAAGAAGAAAGCAAAAAGTTACTTAACTATGGCTTTCGCTTTTATGAAACAATTACACCGTACAAAGCAGGCGATAGCTTTGCAGAGCAACGTATTTGGATGGGTAATAAAGAAAATGTTTCTTTAGGTATTTTAGAAGATACCCCTATTACTATTCCACGTGGTCAGCATAAAAATTTAAAAGCGAACTTTAAATTAGATAACACGCTTGAAGCGCCATTAGCTAAAGGCACTAAAGTAGGTACTTTATTTTTACAACTAGAAGGCGAAGATATTGCACAATATCCGCTAGTTACACTTGAAGAAGTGGAAGAAGGTAGCTTCTTTAGTAAAATTTATGACTACTTACGTTTACAGATTATGCAATAGCCGCATAAAACAATATTAACGCCTCAAGAGTGAGTATATAGTAAAAACAGTGTCTATTCGCGTGTGAGTGAGTGGCAGCCCTTTACTGGAAATGCTTCTTTGGGGTATATAAAGCGTACATACTATGTATAATGGTGTGTACGCTTTTTTTATCCCTGAAGGCTTAGCAAGGCGATGGTCTCACTGCGTGAAGACCATCACCCTGCCAAAAGGGTATTTAAGGAATGATGGTCAAGTAAAATAATAAAGCCACTCCTGACGCTCGCACAGCTCACTACTCGCTAGGCATTTATGATTTTTCTTGACCATCCGCTGAAACACGTTTCTGGACATAAACGTGTTAGAGACTAAGGACGGCTCTGTGCCATAAGTGGACAGTGCTAACGCCCCAATATGCCGACGAAAAGAGCGCAGCGAGTTGAGGTCGGAATAATTGGTTTGTTAGCTTTGTATATCAATTTCAACAACTTGAGCCTCTTTAAATATACTTTTAGCTTTTTCAAACACAGTATCTTTATTAGCTGGATGCACCGTAATATCGATTGCGTTATCCGATAATGTAAAAAGTGTAAGACAACCCGCTTTTTGGATTTTTGCTATATCCGACTTTTTTACCAATCGTCCTTTGGTGTTATAAAAACGAGAGTAAGAATTTGTTCTTACCTGCACGTTTGCACCTAGGTCGTTAAACGTTCTTTCTGCTTTGTCCAAAAAGTTGATGGGAATCATTGATTCCAACTTTATAACCAAAACAAAGAATAATACTGAGGCGATAACTAATATTAAAATGTCAATAAAGCCTCCGCAAAGCTAACGCCCGCCACACGGGCGAGCAACTTGTTGCGAGTCCAGCGCCGCAGGCGCGATGTGCTGGCGCTTGTTATGTGCGTACATGCTACAGAACATGAACATCGTTGATTGTTGCAGCATAATTGTTGTTCCCAATTGGTACAAACTCAAATTCAACAGTTAGGTCGGTTATCTCGCCATTGGCGGGTAAATAAAAGCCGAAGATCAATGAGCCTGAATCGGTTTCTAAAAACTCAGGGTAACAATTCGCTATATTTTCGTTTTGAAAACTCACAGGGGCATCGCTACCAAAGTAATCATGCACAGCGTCTTTGAGTTCAGATTCTGCCCATACAACACCATAGTTATTGTTTATATCAATGAGCTTTTCTGCGTCTTCAAATTGATTTGTGGCTAATAAGCTCAGCCAATGCTGACAATAACTTTTAAGTTGATTCTCTTTATCTTCACTGGTGATTGAGAGCATGAGATACCTTAGAGCACATAACGCCCAAATTTAGCGCGGAAAGCCGCGCAGCGGGTTGACGTCGCAGCCAGCGCTTTTTGCTGGCGATAAAATTTGATTGTTATGTGTCTGCTGATTCATTAAACAATATCCTGTTTGAAAACGGATCTGTTACGGTAAAACACCTTGCACCCCAAGGGGCATCTTCAATGCTTGGTTTGTTGTATTTGTAAGGCTTTGCAGTAACTTGTGCGAAAAGTTGATCAAGATTGCTTACATTAACGAAGACCTTGCTGCCCGGTGTGCAGTCACCAGAGTGTTCACTCAGATGTAAAACAAAATCGCCAAGCGAAACTTGCATGTAAATTGGGTAACCATCCTCAAAACGATGCTCCCAATCTAGTTCCATACCGAGAAAGCCAAGGTAAAACTCTTTTGCTTTATCTTCATCGAAAATCCGCATTATTGGGATCGTCTGAAACTCCATGCCATCTACTCCATTACACATAACGCCCAAATAACAGGCTAAGTAATAGTTGGCTATAATGTGCGAGGAACGAAGCGCGGCCAACTGTTGCGTGTCCTAGTTTATTTACTTGTTATAAATCAAACAAACAAACCTGAAAAGTTGACTAAGTTATGAGCAATTATTGGAAAGACCAAACTCCCTGTACGCTCTCTTAACCATAATAAAATAAAGCCATAAACACCTGTAATCGATAAAGATATAATAGAAAAATGCCATTCTCCGCCGCTGTACATTATCCCATGAAGTAAACCAAACAATAAAACTAATAGTAAACCTGCAATATTAATTTGGGCTCCATATATATTAATACGAGAAGAAATTACAGCTAGAGAAAAAGTATAAAGAATAATTCCTCTAAACATAGGTTCTTCATCAAACCCTGGAATTGTTGCTTGATATACTAACTTTTCAAAATCATAATTAGGTCCTTCACCTAGAATGGTAGAAAGTATTAACTGTAAAAAAACAAATAATATAGTAACGATAACAGCTGGCTTAATTGATCCTGTTGTTTGCTTAAGCCTAAAGCCTGCATCGGCAGCTTTAAAGTTAGCATTTAAGTGTATCAGTAAAAATAAAGTAACGATCCATAGAAGAATAGCGGTGATTTTACCACCCCAGTTAAAACTTAAATCAGGAATGATTCTATTTACAGGAATTAGCTCACTACCTGTAAAAACGGCAAGAAAATAACCAAAAAATATAACAAGAGACAAGGCTCCCCAATTTAAATTTATGGTTACCTTTTTCATTTTAATTAAAGTCAAAACGATAACAAAAATAAACCCTGCATGAGAGAGAAACGATAAACTAAATTCTAACACGAGCACTTCCTTATGATGATTTATAACACCAAAATAAGCGGTAGCTGGGTGCTCTTCCCAGGTATCCGTCTTCATTTTCTTTGTTAAGTATCTGTCGTAATTTCATCCCATTCCTGCCCACAGTAACCTATCAGCCAATTTATAGCATGATGTCTCTCTTGCACAATACTTGAATCTATTTCTACTGGTATGGGTTGATGATTGATTGTAGCGTCTCTAACTTTCCAATGAGAATCATAAATTAGTTCATTTGCATCAAATATCTCATCATCTGAACGTAACTCAGCGTTTTCTATAAAATTTTTGGATTCTTTCAAGTAAAAGTCACAAGCATTCTTTATAGCGTCGAGATCGCATAACTCACTGAAGTTATTGAATGCTGGTAGCTTGTAGAGCGCCCATAGCAATATAGCCAATGATTCTATTCTCCAAGTAGCATTAATAACACTTCGCTTAGTGAGCTGTTGAGATTCAAAAAATGCTTTTTCTTCTTCGGTAACGTACTCCCAAAGAGCTTCTTTTTTTAGCCAAGCTACAATTGCATCGCGATCTTCGCCATTACCTGCTGACACAAGTCCGAAAAGGATTACACTCCGTTGAGCGCACTCAACGCTGCTGCGGATTTCGTCTTCCGTTTCAAGTTCGTCATCATTCTCTTCAATCAACTGTAAAACGTATGAATTATCAAATCCGCAGCAATCACACACAGGATCTTTTAACGATAGACTATCACTTTCTTTGTCGCAGTTAGTGCAGAACAAACAACCTCCTAAAGATACTTAACAATTTAATAGTGCGCTCATCGCGCATATTTCTGCCGACGCTACGCTCATTTTTCTACATTATATAGTTTTAACAAATAACCTAAGGTATTACTATCACTAAGTTTTCTAAAACTTTAAAGAAAAGTTAAATAGAACAATATGCGCTCGGCGCTCATTTTCATGAATATATGCGCAAAGAGCAGTTTAACCAATCTATTAACGACGATATTTAGCCAGTATCAATGACCGATTATCGCTCACAGCCGAACTTCGCAAAAGTGCCATGAGCAGCCATTCATGATTAACTCGTTTCTGCCGTAAATACTTTAAGGGCGGCTTTGAACGAGAAGGTGAAAGTCAAATACTGGTTTCTCCGTTGCCGTTTCAGACAAAGAGCCGACATTCGCATTTTGGGATACTTGAGTGCGGTATATAGCGGGATTTAAAACTCAACTACTGAAGGCTTAAGTGTTCACTTTGCTTTGTAAGCGGACAGTCAAGAACGCCCGTCACAAACGCAAGCAACATGTTTCGAGTCGAACCGCAAAGCGGCGTTTTGTTAAAGATCACAGTTTAATAACTGCCAATATGTCTTCACCATCTTTATCCAACCACACTTCCTGAAAGCCAAAACTTGAATAAAAACCTTTGGCTACGGGGTTTTCAGGATCATAGCAAATTTCGATTTCTTTTACTTTGTCACTGGATTTGATTTCATTCAGGGCCAAATTTAGCGCAGCCCTACCAATACCCGCTTTTTGAAAACCTTGATCCACCATAAAGCGCCAAACAGACACTTTTGCAGGCGTTTCAGATACCCACATCAAAAAACCGACAGGTTTATCGTTTTGATAGATCGCTCTGCAAGTATGCCCGTGGCAGTAATGTGACTCAAGCAACGACCATATATTGCTCGCAACATAGTCCTGTTGCTCATCCGTGACGTCTAGGTCGCATACGGCTTCATAATTTGAACTTGTAACGTTTTCCAGTGTGATATTCATCGCATCCTGCATATTTTACTTATTTGTAATCACAAATTCATGAAAGCCTTCAGTCTCAGATGGCTCAACTTTTATTACATTCACGATTGGTAATATCGAAAAAAGTCTATCCCAAAACTTTAATGCTTCACGGTCTTTTTCATAAACGGCTACATGCCAATTTAATGAATTATCTAACATTAACTGGCGGACAACATACAAAGCGATACCTTTTCCTCGATACTTAGGTAAGATAAAAAGATCTGACAGCTCAGGCATTTCACGTTCTACTATCTCTGTTGGTTCCACAGTAATGAACCCTGCGATATTGCCCTCAACAAAGATTAAGTAAGCGTCACAATCTTCTTCATCAGCAGCGACATCACTAAGATATTCTTCATCAATATCAAATCTGCCAGAACTATTGATATCTTCGTTATCAAAAGCACTTTGGTGATATTGATAGAATTGCCAAAGCATTGAAAATACGGGTGAATCTACTTTGGTTAATTTTCGTAGTACTATGTTCATTTTTATATCCAACAACTTTATCAGAGGACATTTTCCCTATTTTAGCTCGAAAACGTCACTATTTTATTAACTTATATTAATAGCAAATAACGTAAGTGATTGCCAGATATGAATATTATGCTTTCTGTGGCATATATAAACATGTAAAAAAGAGGAAAGTTTTCTGTTATTCCTACTAAGTTGTGGACGACTCACCTGAATGACCGCTTATCGCTCAAAGCCGACCTATAGAATAATTGCTTTAACACGTTTTGGGGCGTGCGACGTGAAGTCGTATGAAGCGCTGTTCACCGCTTAATGAGTGAACCATCTGTATCACCAGATGATCCTAGGAGCCTGAATAAAGTAGCGGCTCTGACAATGTAACGAAGGTTGGTATGCGCCAATCGGGATCTTAATCGTGAGAGGACGATCCTCCTGATAACCACAAATCGGGTGAGTGCTAGGCAGTCAGTATGATGAACATAAGTGAATCCGCGTAAGGTGCGTTATACGATGAAACAGCGGAAGTGGTTAATACGCTGTAGCCAAAAGGCGCGAGAGTCGGAAAGAGATTGCCCCATGCTCTTTCGTGATCACTGAACTCTCCGCACTATAGCGGGCATCTAACCTGACATTGCGCAACATACGGAACACGGTAAGCCTGTATCACTCCCTTTGGGAAAGCTTATATAGCCGATAGTGATGCAGGTAGAGGATGTTGGAGAAAGCAAAGGCTGGATTGTAATGATGCAGATACAGACGTCTGTCTGGCACGAAAGTGAGCTGACTTCCGACTGGTCTTCCTTTGCAAGAGAATTTGAAGAACTTTATTCAAGGAGAAACGCAAATGATGATTTCAAAAGAGATTAGTGCCTCTCCTGACAGTGCTCAATGGCAATCCATAAATTGGAAAACTGTTGAGTCACACGTTTTAAAGCTTCAGATGCGTATTGCAAAAGCAACAAGAGAAAGTAAACACGGCAAAGCGAAAGCGTTGCAGTGGATACTGACTCACTCGCATTCGGCAAAACTTCTTGCTGTTAAGCGAGTATCACAAAACAAAGGCAGTAAAACGCCCGGAATAGACGGCGTCATCTGGAATACGGATACGCGCCGCATGAAAGCAGTCAATCAATTGAGCAGAAAGGCTTATCAAGCCAAACCGCTCAAGCGTATCTACATCCCTAAGAAAAACGGCAAGCTCAGACCTTTGGGTATCCCGTGCATGGTCGATAGAGCGCTACAAGCGCTTCATCTTCTTGCACTAGAGCCTGTGTCAGAAACACTTGCTGACCCAAATAGCTACGGCTTTCGGCGCAATAGAAGCACTGCTGATGCTATTGCTCAGTGTTTTCTCTGTTTGAGTAAAAAGCAATCCGCGCAATGGGTTCTTGAGGGAGATATCAAAGCCTGTTTCGACAAGATTGGGCATCAATGGCTTATGAATAATATAGCTGTAGATAAACGAATGTTGGAACAATGGTTAAAGTCTGGTTTTATGGACAAAGGGCTGTTCTATCGCACTGACGAGGGAAC
This sequence comes from Pseudoalteromonas sp. MIP2626, assembly GCF_013414205.1. NCBI lineage: Bacteria > Pseudomonadati > Pseudomonadota > Gammaproteobacteria > Alteromonadales > Pseudoalteromonadaceae > Pseudoalteromonas > Pseudoalteromonas sp. MIP2626. The sequence goes on along the minus strand of NZ_JAATTW010000047.1, from coordinate 3,084 downwards.
ACCACAAGGCGGGATCATATCTCCAACCTTGATGCTGATGACTCTTGTAGGTCTTGAGCAACGCATAAAGTCCACCGCACTTAAAAATGGGGCGAGAGCCAACTTTATAGGATACGCCGATGATTTCGTCGTCACTTGCACTTCAAAGGACGTGCTGGAGAACGATATCAAACCGTTGATTGCTGACTTCTTAGCACACAGAGGCTTAACGCTCTCCGAAGAGAAAACGCACATTACTCACATTAGCCGTGGTTTTGACTTCCTAGGCTTTAACCATAGGAAGTACAAAGGAAAGCTGCTCATTAAACCGAGTAAATCTAACACGTTAATATTTCTGAGTAACTTGCGCGAACTCACTAAAAAGCACGCAACCACCCCCGTTAACGATCTAATCAAGTTGATAAATCCGAAACTCAGGGGCTGGTCGAATTACTATCGACATTGCGTTGCCAAACAAGTATTCGGATATGTGAGTCACAAACTATTTCTAGCGTTATGGCATTGGGCTAAAAGGCGTCATCCAACAAAATCAAAAACTTGGATCGCCATGAAGTACTTTATCAACCGTCGAGGCCAATGGCAATTTCACGGTTGGCAGAAGAGCATGAACATGGATTGTCAGTTTAATCTATTTCAAATAGCTAAGGTGCCAATAGAGAGACATGTGAAAATCAGGAGTGAAGCTACGCCTTTTGATCCTTTATACCAAGAATACTTGGCAAAGAGAAAAGCAAAGAGGCAATGCCGCAACTCTTGGAATGAACCTAATCTCGCTGCTTTATAAGTTGCTGGGTACCAATTAGGTGCCTTCGTGAAGGCTTGAGCCGTATGCAGTGAAAGTTGCACGTACGGTTCTTAGGAGGGCGACACTTGGTAACAGGTGTCGTCTATCCGACAAAAACGAGTTTGAAACTGCTAACCCAGCAGCTCTTTCAGATAGCTATTCCGCTTGTGAGAGTGACTAGGTGCCTCGGTGATCTGCTTCATATCATCGCTACTACCAACGATATGGATTTCACTTTCAGCTCTCGTGATTGCCGTATAGAGCCATGCTCTATCTACTATTCTTCCATTTTGCAGAGCGATGATGATGCGTGGAAACTGTGACCCTTGAGCTTTATGTAGGGTGATTGCGTAACCCAACTCCATGCAGTCGAGAACGGATTGTGTTATCTCGACCTTTTCACCTGTATCTAGCGTCACTTCACCGTAACTATCACCAGAAGGTTTGGCGTTGGTTAGCATACCAAGTGAGCCGTTCTGAATGCCTTTGTCGTAATGATTCTGCGTAAATAACACCTCATCATTCATGCGAAGTGGCAAAAAGAATTTGTCACCATTAATTTCAAACTCAAGGCTGTCACTGTTTGGGTTGACCGCTTGCTGGATGAGTTTATTGATTTCTGTTACGAGCGCCTTGGTTGGAGCCATGACACGACTGCTTTCAGGAGATTCTTGGTAAAGTTCGCAACAGACTTTGGCAATGTCTGTTTTACTGGTTTCGTGAAAGTGTATTGCACCTGTGCTTAATTGGTCAGGCATCACACCTTGATTGATGAGTTTTGAGTATTCGGGGATACCCGTTGAACCTTCCTGTCTCTTGACGATATCTAGCATGGTATTAGCCACCGTTTTCGCTTCAACGATGTCTGCCAACACCTTGCCGCAGCCGATGGGTGGAAGTTGGTCAGGGTCGCCAGTAAATATCAATCGTACAGAGGGATGAGTGTGATTAACAAGGCGATACATGGTCGGTAAGTCAATCATACTGGCTTCATCTATTACCAGTAAATGCTTTGGCTGGTCTGAACTTGGCTCAATAGGCTCTCTACGTAATAACTTAGCGATAGTTGAGGTGATAAAGCCAATTGACTCATGCAAGCGCATAGCGGCTCTGCCACTCAGCGCGACCGCATGTATTTCAAATCCCATTTGATGGTAGGCTCGAAGTGCGGTTCTAAGTACCGTTGTTTTACCTGTGCCAGCTCCGCCCGTAATACAGCTCACGGCGTTATCCAAACACGTTGTCACTGCTTCAATCTGCTTCTTGGTTAGCTCGTATGGTAATTCACCAACCGAAGAGCAATATGCAGAATTTGCAACTTCGTCATAAAGGTTGTTTTGATTAGCTAGTGCTTTAAGTCGTTTGGCAACGACATTTTCCATCAACAACTGGGCAGTTGGATGATAAGAGCCAGTGTCGGGGTTTAGGATGTATTGCGCTTTGTTGTGACCTGCTTTAAACGCTTCCGTCACCAGTTCCTTATCTTTGAGCAATTTGGTTAGGTATGGGCGTAAGCACGCTTGAGTTGTATAGGTGTGGCCTTTTTCAATCTCTTTGCGAATCGCGGTTTCAAGTGCGGCACTTAGTCTGCGGTGATCACAAGCTGTGATCTTAAACTGGTCAAAATTAACCAGTTTATCGACATCCGTAAACGACATCCCAAACCCAATAAGGACATACGGATTTTGTTTAATAGCCTCAATGGACTCTTCTCCATGATGCTTCAATAAGCGCTGCTGAATACTTGCTGGTATCTTGTGTTCGGTCATCCAGTTGCAGTAGGCCAGATTTTTATATTTGGCGTAACCTTCAAATAACGCATTGATAGAATCTTCACTCAGGACACTTCTAAGGCGCTCTCTTGATTCATGAGTGTCTTTTCCAACCGTTGGGTGAAAATCCTTTCCTAACAGTTCCCAGAGTGCTCTAGCTTTACTTTCACCGATACCTTTGAAATCACTTTCTCTGGCAATAAAGCGAATAAGCTGTTCACCCGTTTCTGGCAGGCTGCATTCGATGTGTTCTGGTGATTCATAGGTATGCTGCTGCATCACGTAATCACCCGTTTCCATTTCTTCTATTAAACGATGGCCTTTAACCGACCAGTGTTGGCCGAGGGCTGGTTGAACGGGGATGGCATCTGGATCAGCTTTGATGGTGACGTAATACTTGCCACTGTTAGTTTTGTATGAGTTTTTTTTCAGTGGCACGCCACTGAATATCGTGAGCGTCTAGCGAACTACACCTATGTTTTAAAATTCCAGGGTAACAAGCTGTCGATATCGGGCTCAGGCTGGCAC